>JBILPN010000438.1:0-3772 GCA_044373865.1 Luteolibacter sp.
CGGCTCCTCGCCTGTCCGTCCCTGCCGGGTCCATCGCAATCGCCGGATCTCAGGCCGGCATCTATCCGTTCGCAAGCCCCGGCGGCTGGCATTTGTTGGGCCGCACGTCGTTGGGCTTGTTCGACCCGAACTCGCCTCACCCGGCCCGCTTTCAAACAGGCGACCGAATCCGCTTCGTCCCGGTAGCCGCACTCGCCCGCTCTAGCAGGCTTCATCAAGCCCCCACTCTTTCTCACACCACATCCTCAAGCGTGGAAGTCCTTCAGCCGGGCAGCCTCAGCACGGTGCAAGATCTCGGCCGCCCGGGCTACGAATCTTCCGGGGTTTCTCCCGGCGGCGCGGTGGATCGCACGGCGCTGCGCGTGGCAAATCTAGCCGTCGGAAACGCGGAAAATGCCGCAGCTCTCGAAATTTGCCTGAGCGGCCCGATTTTGAAATTCCATGCCGCCTCCCACATCGCCTTCACCGACGGCCAAGCACGACCGCGTGCTGTTAGCCGCGGCGAGGTCATCGACCTATCAAAACTCTGCGGCGGCGTGCGCGCTTATCTCGCAATCGCTGGCGGCATCCAGGTGCCCTTGGTCATGGGCAGCGCCGCCACCGACTTGCGCAGCGGCTTCGGCGGACTCGCCGGGCGCGCGCTGCTCGCTGGCGACCACTTGGACCTAGGACCTCCCAAGCGCATTCCCGGCGGCTGCCATTGGCACATCGCAACTCGCGGCGCGAAACGGGAAATCGAACTTCGCGTTCTGCCAGGAATTCAGGAAAACTGGTTTTCCAATCTCGCGAGACTCAGGTTTCAATCTGAAATCTACCAACTAACACCTAATGGCGACCGGATGGGTGCCCGGCTCTCCGGACCCGCTCTGGAACTGGCACATCCCCGGGAAATGCAATCTCAACCCGTCGCCTGCGGCTCGGTCCAAGTGCCGCCTGACGGGCAACCCATCGTCTTGTTAGCCGAACGCCAAACCATCGGCGGATACCCGCAAATCGCTCACGTGATTTCCGTAGATCTACCGCGTCTCGCCTGCGCCTGGCCCGGAACCCGCATTCGTTTCCGCGAGGTAACTTGGATTGAGGCACGTGAACTATGGCTCCGCGAGGAACGTGAATTCGCAAGCTTGAACTGCGGCCTAGAACTGTTAAAACCCCTGCCATGACACGCATCGACCTCAACGCGGATCTTGGGGAGGGCGGCACACAGGATAATGAACTGATAGATCTCGTTAGCTCTGCAAACATCGCCTGCGGCGGCCATGCTGGCAGCGAGGAAATCATGCGCCGCAGCATCGCCATGGCCAACGCCGCCGGCGTTCGAATCGGTGCTCACCCGGGCTACGCCGATTGTGAAAATTTCGGCCGGCGGGAAATGCCCATTTCTCCTTCGCAAGTCGCCGCACTCATCACCTCTCAAGTCGGCAAACTCGCCGAGTTGGCGGCAGGCAAACTTCACCACGTAAAGCCGCATGGCGCACTCTATCATCAGGCGAACCGAGATCCATCACTCGCCGCAGCCCTGGTCGGTGCCGTGCGCGGAATTTCACCTGCACTCACACTCTACGCACCACCTAACGGAGCGCTTGAACTCGCAGCCCGTGCTGCCGGACTTGCTTTCATGCGCGAGGGCTTCGCTGACCGGCGCTACACCACGGATGGCACCCTGCTGCCGCGCACCGAACCGGAAGCCGTGATTTCCTGTCCGGCGGAAGCCGTATCCCAAGCGTGCGCACTCTGCCATCGCGGGGATTTCGACACGCTCTGTGTCCATGGCGACAGCCCGCACGCCCTCGCCATCCTACGGGCCATTCGTGCCAGCAATTTACGGCTAGAATCAAAGCCGGAAAATTTGACTTAGCCACAGACCGCCAAACGCGGCACCGATGCCAACAAGCTTTTCGTGTAGTCCGCCTCCGGCTCATGAAAAACCCGCCCTGCCGGGCCGGACTCAACAATTTTCCCACGGTGCATCACCGCAATGCGGTCCGCAATGTAGTGAACCACCCCGAGGTCATGGGAGATGAAAATCATCGTCAACCCAAGATCGCGTTGAAGGCTTTTGATGAGGTTGAGAATTTGCGACTGGATCGAGACATCGAGCGCTGAAACCGGCTCATCCGCGATGATCAATTTCGGCTCAGGAGCCAACGCGCGTGCGATCGCGATTCGCTGGCGCTGGCCGCCGGAAAACTCGTGTGGATACTTGCGCATCACCCTAGCATCCAACCCCACCGTCGCCATCAACTCCTCGACCCGTCGAAACAGTTCCTCACCCCTCAAGCTTGGGTGCCGTTGGCGCACCGCCTCAGCCAAAGTCGAAAAAATCGTCATTCTTGGGTTCAACGACGCGTATGGATCTTGGAACACCATCTGAAAATCCAGTCGCCGCTTGCGAACCTCTTTCTTGGGCAGCGCAGACAAATTTTCACCATCCAGCATCACCGCACCCGACGTCGCCGGAATGAGCTGCATAATCGTTCGCGAAAACGTGGATTTGCCACATCCGGATTCGCCGACCAAACCCAGAATTTCGCCCTTTTCAAGACTCAGATTCACTCCATCCACCGCACGGATCACATGCTTCGAAGGCGAAAAAAACGACCCACCCCTTTGGGTGAAATGAGTCTGCAGATTTTTGATTTCCAAATAGGCCACGCCCCTGAACATGCATGAATCTTCCAGAATCGCACGAGAAATCCCACCAGGATTTAACGCCAGCGAGCCGACCACCAACAGCCCGCCAAACCAGAAACCACCCCCCTCGGATCTTCTGCGGATCTTACAACACGGTCCAACTTTGGCCTCATTGCGGTGACATCGATCTTGCCGAGCTCATCCGCCGCACGGTCACACCAGCGTCGGTGGCGCGACTATTTCGTCAAAAACCTCCCCTTGGTCGATCGGATCTGCCCGGTCAAACCGATGGATACCCACAATCTCAAATTCCGGCCACTTTGCACCAGACTCAGGCAAGGCTGAATCCCAGCCTCAAGCCAAAGCAGTTCAAGCAGTTCAAGCAGTTCAAGCAGTTCAAGCAGTTCAAGCAGTTCAAGCAGTTCAAGCAGTCACTACAGTCACTACAGTCACTACAGTCACTACAGTCAGTGCAGTCAGTGCAGTCAGTGCAGTCATTACAGTCATTACAGTCATTACAGTCATTGCAGTCAGTGCAGCGCAAGCCCACTCTCACAGATCGCCACATGAAGGTAAATCTCCGTCGTTGAAAGATCCTCATGCCCTAGCAATTCCTGGATCGTCCGCAAGTCCGTTCCGCTTTCTAGCAAGTGTGTCGCGAAACTGTGCCTTAGAGCATGGCTCGTAACCCGCTTTTCAATTCCTGCGACCTGCACCGCGCGCTTGATCGACTCGTTATAAACTTTCCCATGGAGATGATGCCGCCGCCGAATTCCAGATTTATATATCAAGTCAGGCTTTTTTTGTTATATATCAAGTCAGGCTTTTTTTGTAAATTAATTTTCACGTGTATTGTGCACGACTGCGAATGGATCATCAGTTCTTAATCTCGAAATCCATATGACCTTGGCGACCGAACACTGGAGGCTAAAAGTCACGTTCCTGAACTTTAAACGTGCAGATCAAAAATGAAAACTGTTACTCTCCCAACAAAACTTCCTCGAATGCATGGACAGACGTCCCGGCTCATGTTCTCCGCAAGCAGAAGCGCTCTCTGGCGAAGTCGGAGGTTTGCACGAGTCGCTGATGCCCCGGGCGCTCTCCAACTCTTATCCCCAGACCTTCAGTGATGACCACG
>JBILPN010000025.1:0-12819 GCA_044373865.1 Luteolibacter sp.
CCGGATCCGCGCCTTCCCACACTCCGCCAATTTCCTGCGAAACTCAACAATCTCAGACTCGGCCGGAGCCAGGCAAATCGCGCGAATCCCCCCACGAACCGGTCGCAAATATCGCATCGAGCTTTCGCGAATGACAAGGTGCAAGCGCGGATCACTCAGCAAGTTCCACAGCATCCCGTAACCCGCCAGCGTCGCAATCGAACTCAAACTGCCACCAAACGCCGTGCCCAAGTGGTTGTGATTCAAGTCCAACGGAGCCTCAAGCACCAAGCGCCCAGCCTCGGATACCGCCACCGACACGCCCATCTCACGCGTGATCGGAATTTGCGCGTGAAGAAATTTCTCCAAATCCCCAGCCCCTGAATTTGAATCGGTTATTTCCATAAGCAACCAAGCCAACCCATCAACCCGACCGACTGGGAATGCAAGGCGATTCAAAGATCACAAAGGAATGAATTCCGCTTTCCTTCGTGCTCTTTGCGTTCTCTGCGGTCAATTGACTCTGGTTGATGGATCTTGAACCACAAAGAACACAGAGATCGCAAAGGAATGAATTCCGCTTTCCTTTGTGCTCTTTGCGTTCTCTGCGGTCAATTGACTCTGGTTGATGGATCTTGAACCACAAAGAACGCAGAGATCGCAAAGGAATGAATTCCGCTTTTTTTGTGTTCTTTGCGTTCTCTGCGGTCAATTCGCTCAGGTTGATGGATCTTGAACCACAAAGAACGCAGAGAGCGCAAAGGAATGAATTCTGATATTCTTTGTGCTCTTTGTGCTCTTTGTGCTCTTTGTGCTCTTTGTGCTCTTTGTGTTCTTTGTGTTCTTTGTGTTCTCTGCGGTCAATTCGCTCAGGTTGATGGATCTTGAACCGCAAAGAACGATGGACTAGATGATGAAATCCACAACTTCCACCGGGGGGAAGACGATGCCGAGGATCTCCCCCGGCTAGCGGCCGCGTTGGTCATCTCGTAGTTGATAATGAAGTCGAGTTTTACCGTGATGATTGCCGGATGGGTCTAATCCCTCCTTTGCGACCAATTCCAAATGCGACTCGATAAACATCCGGCATCTGGACCCGACTGCCTTTTTGTCGTGAAAAAATTCCAAGCCTAATCAAGTTCTCAAAAATTCCATCTGATGGATTAACCTCCGAAAACGTAGGTCCCAGCTTGGGAGTAAACTCATTCTGATCACTCGCATGCATCCCTTTGATCTTCTCCACGATATTGTGATTCTTCCAAATTGATAGGATGTCACATTCATCACACGGCACGTTGATTTGCCCATTGAGAACACTCATGACCTCTCCCACCCAGGGATAATCTTCCGTGATTTCCGCAACCCGGGTCTGAGAGGCTGCCGATACACCTCGTTGGATCCCTGTAAAATAAAGCGGAAGAGAGGTATTCGACGGCGGCTCGATAGCCGCAGCTTCGCGCAGAGCCGCCAGAAAGCTGCGCGGACTGATTTCTCCATGGCTATCGGCAAGGTGGTTAGGCAGCCATGTATAAGGATATCCCCGTTTGACGCTGTCCTGATTGTGACTCATTGCTCCACCTGAAATCGCGTGAAACACCTCACGCTGAATTTTGGGGTCGCTTTTGATTGGCGAAGGCAATTCCCAAACGCCCGCCTTTTTTTGCCAGATCTGAGACAGCAGGCCTTGTTGCCTGAGTATTTGAGTGACTCCAGCCCTGAAAGCGTCTGCTGCTTGCTCGTGATCGGCATTCGCCATGCGCTGGAAGAACAAGGAAAAGAGGGCAACCGGGTTCCAATCCAGAAGCGCATGGCCGTCGATTAGTTTTGAGGCATCTGGGAAAGCGACAATCTGCGCGTCTTCAAACATGTCCGGACGCAAAAACACTTTCGCTCGAATCCTTGAGAACGATTGAAGTTGCAGGGCGAAACGAAGAACTGAACGGGCGAGTGGACGAATCTCGTCCCAAGTCGAGGCGAGCCGATCCAGTCCGTCGAAGGCAATCAACAAGTGGCGATTCTCGTCCTCAAAACGAGTCGCCAATCCGCCCAGTAGTCCTTCGACCTCCTCGACATTCTTGGATGTCCACGCGACACGCTCGCTCCACTTGCTCATACCTTGATAAGGCGAATCAGCTTGATCGAGCGCCTGATTGAGAAGAACGGTCATCCAGATATCTTCCAAATGCTCAGAGTGAGTTTTTGCCAAACTGTCCAGAACCCGGGGAGAGGGGTAGATGTTTGGACGGGCAGCAACTCCGAATCCAGCGATAACTGTTAGCTTATCAGCTCGTGAGACTTTGGCACCGAGAGTGTTGGAGATCCAATTACGGTGTTCCTCACGCTGCAGAGCAGCCCACCAGAAACTCTTGCCGCTCCCGCGACCACCGCGCACAACCGAGGTGCGAAAATCGAGTGCTTTTGCCTGGGAAAAGGTGACCAAGGCATCCGCGACTTTGCCGGGGTCGTCAACCGTATCTGTGACCTTACAGGCGTTGGCGATTGCTTCACGTAGATCGGCGGATGCAATGGAAAAAGGGCTGCTCATGATTGGAAAGTTGGAGAAATTTGCAGTCGGTCGTCGATGCTGGAAAGGAGTTCTCCGTAACAAAGCCGAATAAGGTCTTCGTCGTGAAACGATGATGATGCATCTGTGGGATCGAATTCCATGAATTTCCGATCCCAAAGGATCGCCGGGGCGGAGTGCGGCGCATCGGTGTCCTCCTCGGGAAAGTTGTAGATGTCTCCGGCCTCGAAACCTGCCGGCACATCTTCATAGAGTGTTTCATTAAAAAGTGAATAAGCAGCCGAGGAAAACGCCTGCTTATGCTCATGCCGCCCGGTCTCTGGCATCATGGCGTCCACCAATTGAAGACCGTTACGAAAGGTCGCGAGATGGTGCGGAAATGACCGCCAGTGCTCGAACATACGGCGGTATCCCGCCCATGTCTGGGGGGAATGGCTAGCGAAAATCAGCCGCAAGGCTTCTGGTACACGGACCAGAAGCGTAGCGGCGATGTCGTGCATTCCAGCCCGGCTATCCAAGAGCACCACATCGGGGGTTTCAGCTGCTTCCAGATCCCCAAGCATGCGAAAGAAACGCTGCGGAAAGCTTTCCACGTGCTGGTTTCCCGACCGTGACAGGTCGGCATAAACGCGCGATAGCTTCGGGATATAACCGGTTTCCTCCCGACCGAAGGCCGGTGCGACACGGATGATTCCCGGCAAGTTCGACGCGAGAGGACTTGTCGAAACGATGTCCTCCAGCAGATCTTTGGAGGCCTGTTCCAATGCATCCTCAACGAACCAGTCGATGATTCCAAACGGGGGCAAGTCACTTGGGGGCAATAGAAGACTGCTCAAGCCGGGTGACTCGAGGTCCACGTCTAGAACCAAAACCTTCAAACCCTGTTTGGCGAAGTGTCGGGCGGTGAGACAGAGTGCCGTCGTCCGGCCAACGCCTCCTTTGAGCCCGAAGAACACAATCCGTCTGGGATGTGGGTGGTCTTGGTCCCCAGCTTTTTCAGGAAAAGCCGCCTGCAGCCAGTCGGCACCAATGACGCCTCGGTCCGCAAAGGAAATCGCTCGATGCCCGTCCGCATCCAACGCAAGATACTGGAGGTGTGGATTACTGCGAATTTCAGCAGGATTGAAAAAATCCGTATCGAAGAGCAGAGGCCGTGTCGAGTCAGCGCTGGTGCCAAGTGCCTCTAGCCACACCGTGGATAATTCAAGGCGTTCAACGCCTTCCAAGTCCGGGCACAGGAGACGCAGGCGGCCATACAGGTCTCGAATCAAAAGGAATTTTCCGGCTCCCTGGTGACGGATCAATTCGCTTTCGGCGAGCAAGCCACGGGCGATTTCAAGTGCTTGGTTGAAGCGGACGATTTTCATGGATCAGTAAATAGGATGGCCATCGATCATGGCGGCATCAAGAGCGGATTGAATTTCAAGGGACGCTGTCTTCCAGTCCGGTTCGGAGGCTTTCGGGTAGTCAGAATGATTCTCATCGTAGTAGCGATATTCCGCCTTCCACGATTGAAGACCGGCGAGGCCGGGAGTATGCAGGAAATATTTTGAATGGGTGTGACCGCTGACCAATGCGCGGTAGCTGGTTGCGAGGCCCGATGCATCAACGAGTTGATTGGCATGGGGTTTTGGCCGGCCCGTAAGATCACCGGTGATCGGGTTCCGCTGCAAGCCTCCGCACAAAAGCAAGAGATACTTGAGTCCGCATTCTGCTGCGAGGCCAAAAAAATGGCCTGCATTCACGTTGCGCTTTTGCTCCGCGTCACTTGCCAAGTGATCGGCATCGGCATGAAGCCGGCGTGAAGCTTTATAGAATGAGGTGCGTGTCATGGAGATAAGGGTGTTGGGCTGGGAGGCTTACGCGAATTTGCCGAGTTTCACAAGCTCGCGGTGGGTGTTAAGAGTTCGGGACTTCACGCGTTCGTCGATCAGCGGGAAAGTGCTGAAGATGTGCTGGAACTCGGGGATGGTGAGGTCGTAAAGGCGGGCGACGCGGGCATCGATCTGGGCGCGAAGGGTGGGGCCATCCTGCGGATCGGCCCGGCGCTCCGGACCTTTGCGTTGGTGAAATAGGAGAATCCCGCCGTCTGGGCCACTAGGCCCGGGTGCTCGAGAAACTCCAACATGGTTGCCTGCTCCGCCTTGGAAAGGATCTTTGTCAGCGGAGCCCTGTCATTGTTCAGCTTAGTCCGCTTCGCAGTCGTGGCTAGGTCGCTCAGCGCGCTCTCCAGCCACAGGACTTGGGACTTTGTCAGATTCTCATCCTTGCTGGAGAAAAGAAGAAGCCCCGTAACTTCGAAGCCCAAGGACGCCGATTGGCCCTGCACCCGCTTGGCCACGTTTTCGCTCTCGCCGATGTAGAGCCGCGCATGGCCCACTTCCGATTCGCCACGGACCAGATAGACGCCGGGCCTTTCAAACTCCGGCCATGCCCCCGTCACCAATTCCTTGATGCGGCTTACCGGCATGACCACCGCCTGCCCAGTCCAGTTGACGAGTTCGTAATAGCGCGGCCCGGACGGCGTGCCGTCGGGAAGAAAGAGGCGGAGTTGTTTGCCGTGATTCACGAGTCCAAAAAATCAAAGATTTGCAAGTTCCCGGACGGGAAGTGGATTGGTGGCACTCTGCCCTCTTCCCTCTGTCAAACGCAGACGGCGAGGCTCTTGGACATTTCGACTGGGCTTGTAGGTGTTCGGGACAGAGGCTCGATCAAATTTCGTTTTACTCTTCAGAATGGGCATCGCACCGGTGTGAATGACCGCAAACCAGGAGGAAACCGCATCGACGGGCGCACCATGCCATGCCTTTACCACCTCATGCGCGTAGTTGAAAAATAAATGTGAGTTGCGGATCTGCTTTATTGCTACTGCATCCCACGTGGTCTTTAGTTCGCAAAACACAGCGTGATAGAAGCCATTCTTCTCAAGCAGGATAATCCCATCACAAGTCTTGAGGTGTAATCCTGTCCTGCGGAATAACGGGCAAAGCTGACTATCCTTTTTTGCCTCAAGCCGGATCAAAAGCGCGTCATCGGCATCTGAGCAATCCACCCAGACCTTCTTGAGTTCCCTCTCACGCACTGAGTTGGGAATCTCAATCAGTCCGCCGTCCGCTCGATTGCAGCAGGCTTCAACCAGCAGCTTCTCACGAAAACAGTCAATGAGCATGGCTTGTTTCCTCCTCGCTTGCGGCTTGAATAAGTAATTCCTGAAGCTCGTTCAGCTTCTCGATTTGGTCGTCGAACGAATCAATTCCCATGCCAGACGCAGGATCCACTTCCCGTTCCTCCAGACAGTGAAGAGCCTTCTTCGCTCCTTTCTCCTTGATATCACAAGCCGTGTAAACATGAACTCCATCCGCTGCTAGAAGTTCTTCCTCGTCATACGATAGACTCTTGCGCGTTTCCGAGAAACGACCCTCCAACGACTTCATCACAATGAGCGCATTAAGCTCACGGATGATGTAGTCGCTGTGAGTGGTGATGAAAATCCTCACGCCGGCATTGACGAGGCGGGCGAGAAGCCGGGTGAGCAGTCTCTGGTTCTTCGGGTGGAGGCTCATTTCAGGCTCATCCATGATCAACAGGTCTCCCGGCTTGAGCACGTGACGCAGGTAGAATGAAAAATCCAGAAGCGAGCGCACGACCGACGACGCCTCCGCCATGGTCAGCTTATTCTTGCTCCCTTTAGGAATGTAATAAACTCCTTCCTTGGTTGATTTGTAAGCACCGCCCACAATTTCATCGAATGCGCTCAAGATCTTAGGATGCGTAGCCGCGATCTTTCCCGTTGTCTTAGAGAGTTGCTCCAGATTTCCCAGCAACTTGACATTATCTTCCACGGGCAACGGATAGTCGGAACGATGGTCGAGGAAAAGCTGGGTGACGAACGCCTCAGAATCATGCTGCTGGCGTTTGGACTCCAACTGCACCAAGGCGTCTAGAGCCTTGTCTCGGGAGAAGTTCAGACTTCGATGAAAAACAGCGGCACCCGTTCGTTCTGTGCTGGAAATATGGACGGAGGGAACCATTTTATTCCACAGTAACTGGCGGAACACATCGTCGATCAGATTGGCGACTGCATAGGGAGGAATAGCCTTGTCCAATCCGCTGGGGCGCGTGATTTCCAAGTGTGTGCTGTCGGCTTCCTTGGAGAAAATCAGTGCTGTATGCACACCGATTTTGACTGCGTGCTTGTATTCGGCTGAGAAATCGGGCTCGACATCGTCGGGCGTGAAGTGAATCGCACTGTCATTGAAGTAATCCTCTCTTGATGCAAAGACTTTCACGAGTTGCTTGTTATACAGCTTGGACATCTCATCGAAATAGGTCTTGGAGGTGGGCAAAAGGTCCTTGAGCAAGTCGATACGGTGAACTCCGGTTTGTGGCAGAGCGTTTGCAGCATGAAGCGCCATTGGGTGCGGAGCCATTGAGCTTTGCGCCCACATACGGAGAAACCCATAGAGCGCATATGTCGCGTAGGTCTTGCCACTGTTGTTTTCCCCGCAAATTACGGTGAGGTCGGCCACTTCGAGATCCGCTCGATCAAGACGGCCTAGGTTTTCAATACGGAATTTCATGCGTTTGGTGATTGGCTAAGAGTGTTGCGCAGGTGGCTGGCGAGTTCCAGAAGGTGGCGGTAGCTGTTGAGAGTCTGGGACTTGGCGGACTCGTTCACAAGTGGGAAGGCGCTTAGGATGATTGGTAATGTCTTCAGGCTGGTTCCTTGTTGATCAAATATCCAGCTTCGGCAACCCATTCACCACCTTCATCGTCTCTAGCCCCACGGTCACGACCCGCAGGAAGAGCTCCAGGGGATACTTGGGGTTGTGCATGGTTTCGGTGGCCCAGAGCTTGGCGTCGTTGGTGATGCCGCTGTCTTTGTCGGTGGTGACGGACTGGCGCTCCATGACCCATTCGAGGGCGGGCTTGCCGTTGACGATGTAGTCGTAGGCGGCGAGCGGGATGTTCTCGATGGTGATGAAATCGTTGTAAATGACGGTGCTCTTGTCATTCACGTTCTTGCCGGTCTGCGGGTCCTTGGTTTTGCCGAACTTCATCTTGGTGACGTGGTAGAGCTTTTCCGCAGGGTAAGGACTCGCCGAGCTGGGGCTCAGCGTTCTCAGTTCCACCGCCACGCCGGGATGACAGGCGACGGTCTCGTAGTTCAGATGCCAATGGGCGAGATCGCGGCCGGCTTGGGAGAAGGCGCGGAAATCCGCACAGCCGCGGTTGAGCATGCTCATACGGTGAATAGGTTCATCTGCCGGTTTGATTGAGGCATGATTTCGGGCCACAGTTCAACCAGTGACTGGGTGGAAATGCGGGCTAGTTCCTTCGGTTCGATTTTGTTGAGGCCACCGCCATAGACGCGGCCTTCGCTGCGTAACTCCCCACCCGTAAGGTTGCCCAGCCAATCGTGGATGCGGGCTGCTCGCTCGGGGTATGCGGAAAGCATCGCCGCAAGTCCACCGGTGGGAGTGAGCATTAGATAGAGGTTCGTTGCAACTGCTTGGGAGCGGTTCCAGATGAATCGGAACGGCAGTTTGTCCGGAGTCCCACGGCCCATGTAGGTGCAGAGAAATGGGGCTGCTTGCCGTTGCTCCTGCCGATACCAAGGGTTACGACTGCGGAGGATGTAGCCTTTCTTAATGTCAAGTGACTCCGCAGTTTGAAGATAGTCCCATAATTTGGGATGTTTGGTAGCTAACAATTCTTCTGGCAGCTTGCAATCGAGAAGACAAAGTTGCGGAGCAATCCTAGGATAGCCGTCAGCCTCGGTTTCGACGAGGGTGGCGGCAAGGTGTCGTGGACTGGGAAGGATTGGGCGAAGAAAGGAAGCTGGAATGCCGAGTTGTTTGGCTTTGGCGCGCTCCATGAGAAAGAACGCGTTGCAACCGGTTGCGATTCCGCGCTGGATGCGGAAGAAATCGCCGAGACACGGGCCTTCGGATTTGTTGGAGCCCATGCGATCATTGTCGGCATGACGTGGGAAGCTCGACCATTTTGCTGTTTCGCGGAGCTGAGGCAAGGTGATTTTGTCGCTGACAATGGGATGTTCGAGGCTGCCACCGAAGGTGAATTCAGCCCGATGGTCAGCGGGAGCGGGCTTATTTTCAAAGACGACGATTGCCGAGGTGACGAGGGCATCGTTGAACTGGACATCCGCAGGATCAAACCGGTGGATGCGGAGGAGAGTGATATGTTTTGATAGGAAATCACGAAGGGCGGCACCGTAGTTCACATCCATGAACTCGGAAGGGATGAGCCAAGCCGCAATACCGCCTTTTTCCATCCAAGTGGTGGCGAGAAGGAGGAAGTAAACGTAGAGACCAGCAAGTCCGCTCACTTTGATTCCGGTCCGCTGCAAGACTAGGGATTGGAGGCGAAGCTTGTCGTCTTGGTTCAAATGGTGGTGTCGAACGTATGGTGGATTGGCTAGAATTAAAGTGGGAGCGGGCGGGCAACCGCCTTGGGCTATCACCTGTGTGAAATCACCGCGAATCATTTGAAGACCTGACATACCCCAGAGCGATTCGGCTGCATCCGCAAAAGCGGGGTCGAGCTCAATGCCCATGGCGTGCTCCAACCCGTCGCAACCAAAGACGGATGAAGCAGCGGAGTAGAAGCTGCCGGAGCCAATGGACGGGTCGGCGAAGCGTGGCCTTGGGTGGTGAGGCTTGAGCAGAGACTTGATGTAGCCGGCAATCTCAAGTGCCAGAGGATAGGGAGTGGCGAATTGGCCCAGTCGATTACGTTCCTCGGCTGATTTTAACGAGTCGATCTCACGCTGCAATACTTGGCGGCGCCTTTCGTTGGGATGTGGTTGCAGTGAGACCATGGGATATTATAGTCCGATTTTTGCGAGATCGTCCATCCGGTGTTCCCAAACCCAATCGATGCCTTCGGCGGCTTCATAGCCAAGATAATCACTGCCGAAATAACCGCAGAGAAAGAGTAGAAACTGGACGGATTGGCCGTAGGTGTTTCTTAATTGATGAACCTTGATCGCTTCTTCTTTGCGACGCTTGTTGGTGTTGGTGAAATCACCTGCGGACTTTGCCTCGATGAGAATAGGAAGGCGTCCTTTCTTGGGCTTGAGCGGTTGAATCACGCCATCGATCGGAATATTGACGCGTTGAATCCTACCGACAACGAGATTCATTCGAAATGCATAGGTGCCCGGCTCCATTTTGGCAAGCGTCTCCCCCGAAGGGTGGGATTTCTTCGAATAGCCGCGAGCGTCAAGCCATTCGCCGATCAATTTGAGCTGCCGCTGTTCTTGAGCGTTGCGCACGATTGGGTTGGCGACGGCGCTGCACAGTCGATCGGCCACGATCGTGGCCGCGCGAGCGCGTTCGAGATCGGTCGCCTTCCTGATTTTCACTCCATCCAACCAAGGGAAGATATCGTGGTCCAAGAGTCGGCTCACGATATCAGAGATTTTGGTGAGGTTCTCATCGAGAATAATGGGTGCCATTCGGACGGCGAGTTTACCCGTCTCCATGGTTCCGACCAGCGATTTACTGGCACCCGCGAGACCAATTAGGCGGTCTACCGCCAAAGGCGGTGCCGTGCACATCCGGAGTGTGGAAATAACCTCGGGATTGGCTTTGAGTGCGGAAGGTGTGATGTCATGCAGATCGCGTGTAGCAATCAAGGCACTTTTGACTCTTTCTGTCGTGAACCGGCGTGTAGCGCGAAAAGTTTCTGGAGCAAAGCGAATAAACCACTGGTTGAACTGATCGACTGAAGCGGCGATGTCCGATTTCCAAAGGTGTGGTTTATCGGCGTTAATGTATTTGGCCATGGAATTATAGAGGTCTTCTCAAGCAACAAGAAGGGTTGAGCGAATTGAAATCAGCTGATCTGGAGCAACATGGCAAGGTGTGTTGGCTTTTTCGCGTTTGCCGCCCTTTTTCCCCGGCGCATTCCGCATGCCCCTGGCGTCGTCCACCTTGAGCTGGCTGCTGTCGTCCTTGAGGAGTTCCTGAATGCGGGCGGAGACGTGGGCTTCGTCGATGGTGAGGACGATGACCTTGTAATCGGTGAGGAGCTTGAGCTGGACGGCCTCGGAAAAGGTGATGACGTGGAGCTGCTTGCCGAACTGCGCCTCGTTGTTCATGTCGTAGAGGACGGTGTTGTCCTGTGCGGCAGTGGCCTTGGCCATGTCGCCATAGATCCGCGGGGTGGCGGTCATGTAGAGGCGCTTGGCGGCGCGGATGAAGGCGTTGTCGTGGATTTTGACGAAGTTGCTTTCGTCGTCGCCCTCGAAACTGGCTCCGGTGGTGCGGTGCGCTTCGTCGCAGATGACGAGATCGAAGGGCGGCAGGCCGTGGAGGTGCTGGGCGCGGCTGATGACGTCGAGCGAATGATAGGTGGAGAAGACGACGCTCATGTGGTCGGCGTTGTGGCGCTTGGCCATTTCCAGCGCGAGGCGCTTGGCGTCGGTGGTGGTGACGATGTAGCGGAGGGTGAAGGGCTTCTGGCCGGAGGCGGTGAAGAAGCTGTCGATGTCGGATTTTTTCACCGTGTAGTCCTCGGCGTAGCACTTGCACTGGATGGCGTGATATTCGCCGGTGCCGCGAGTTTTGGCGACGAGGTCGATGCCGGTGTCCTTGGCTGACATGCCGAATTGCGGTCCGCCGATTTCCTTGGCCCAGTCGGAATAGAGCCAGACTTGGGAATATAAATCCGCGTAGGTGGCCTCGAAGCGGAAGTAGGTGCAGATGAGTTCCTCGAAGTAGGTGCCCTTTTCTCGCTCGGAATGAGAGGTGCCACGGAAGGTGGCGAGTATGCTTTGAAGATGGCTCATGAATTGCCGCACATCTAATCGGCGGGAGGTACCGGCGGCGAGGGAAAAAATGGGAATCTTGGCGGGTCCGCATGGTGGCACTTAAGGGAGTTTCCACTGGGTTGGGAGGAAGCTCGCGAGAACCACTGCTGCTTCAAATGGACTTTCAATCGGCCAATGCCTGTCGCCACCCCTAACCATCACGCATCCCAAAGTCCCGATCTCAAATCCTCACACGGACCTTCCAGCCTCCCCAAAATTCCTGCTGAAATTGATCAAGGATGGTGCAATGTCTCCCACGGAAAACTCCCCACTGAAGAAATGCCCGAATCATCAGACTCCCAACCCGAGATCGCAACGCCCGCACAACAGGCGCTTTTGCGAGCTTTGGAAAATCTCGTCACGCGCGTTCCCTCGTCGTTGGAAAAAATCAGCACCGATCCCCACGAACGCGCCCAACAGATCGTGCGCGCGGCGAAATTCAAAGCCGGGGCCCTATCGGCAGGTTTGGCCATTCCACCGGGTCCGATCGGCATGCTTACCGTGATTCCCGACTTGCTCCAAGTTTGGAAAATCCAGCGGCAAATGGTTTCTGACATCGCCGCCTGCTTTGGCAAATCCGCACAATTGACTCAAACCACCATGGTCTATTGCCTGTTCCGCCACGGCGCGGCCATGCTCGCACGCGATCTGTTTTTCCGAATCGGGGAACGCTTCATCCTCAAACGAGGAAGCTTGCGCATGATCCAAAAAATTCTGCGCCACGTGAGCATCAAAATGACTCAACGCGCCATCGGACGATCCATTTCACGCTGGGTGCCAATCGTCGGTCCGGTGGTGGTTGGCACTTACTCGATGTTAGACACTCGTTCCGTCGGCAAGACCGCCATCGAGACCTTCAGCCGGGAAATTGAAATTGAAATTGAGCCCGAGTGACGCCGAAATTTTCAGTTAGGGGCGGCACGCGGCGAATCCACCAATCGCCGCCATTCCAGCCATTCCCCCATCTCGGGCAAAGCCACTTGCGCCGCCATGAGTTCCGCCTACGCTGGCCGCATGCCCACCGCCTGCCAGAATGGTCGTTGCCCAGCTCCGCTTTGGATGCGCCTTGTCTTGGGAGCCGCCGGGCTGCATCAAATCGCGCTGGGAGCATGGCTCATTTTCCGAGCCGGCGCGCCGCCTCCAGCGCCCGTGCCTGCGTCCGCTTGGCCGTGGCTTGCAGCAGGAATGGCGGGAATCGGCTGCGGACTCCTCCTCTCGGCGCGCGATCCGATGCGCCACTGGAAATTCATTTTACTGGGTTTTCTGAAATTTTCCTTGGTCCTAGCAGCCAGCGTCCTCGCCCTCGTCCAACAAAAAATCGCCGCGCCTGACCTGTGGGTCCCGCTGCTGGATTCGGCGCTGTGGTGGCCACTTTTTGCCAGCATCCTCTGGGCCTGCCTGCGTGTCCAAGTCGGCATTCCACTGGCTCGTGCCGAGTCCTACACGGTGGCGGAAGCGGCACAAATTTACCGGCTTTCCT
>JBILPN010000439.1:0-3765 GCA_044373865.1 Luteolibacter sp.
CCAAAACCTACGAGGAAGCCCGCGCCGACGCCCGCGCCCAACACATTTCGGAAAAGGCTGGCGAAGCGCTGAAAACCGCTGCCAATGAGGCCGTCACCAAGATCGAAACCCTCGTCGGGTCTGGAAAATCCTTCGCCGAGGCCGCCAAGGAGGCTGGAATCTCGGAAACCACCGAATTCACCGCCATCACCAGCAGCTACCGCCCGGATGGCGACAAGGAGCCGCAAAACTTGTTTGAGGCGACACGCAACATCAGCCCGGGCTCGCTCGCCGAAGTGATCATTGAAAGCGACCGCGCCTTCATCATCCACGTCGCCAAGCGTGAGTTGCCGAAGGAGGAGAATTTCGCCACACGCGTGGATGCCGAGGTGAGCTCGCGGACCAACGAGAACGAGACGGTCGCGTTCATCTCGTGGCTCACCGCACGCACCGAAGCCGCCCAAGTGGAGCAACTTTACAAGCAACGTTGATTTTCCGCACACTGGCTCCACACGCATGCTGGAGAGGGAGTCCAAGCACCACCCCGCCCACCATGTCCGCACCCGATTCCGTCCAAGATTTGTTCGATGATGCCAACGGCCACTTGGCCCTTGGCGAGCTCGACGAAGCGATTCAGTTCTACCGCCGCTGCGTCGCGCTGGACCCCAGCTTTTTTGACGGCTGGCACGCGCTTGGCATGGCGCTTTTAAAAACCGACCAAATCAAGGAGGCCATCGGCTGTGGCCTGCAAGCGGTGACGCTCAGCCCCAACGACTTGCTCGCTTGGACCGGCCTTTCGCAAATGTATGTCCGGGACGGCAACATCCCGGAAGCGGAAGCCGCGAAAGGCAACGCACGCATCCTCTCCCTCGGCGGAAGAGTCGTCCGCGACTGACCGCCAGCGCTCGCTCATCTCACTCAAAAATCAGGATTTTCCCAACCATGTTCTTCCTCACCACCGCCATCGACTACACCAACGGCTCGCCTCACATCGGCCATGCCTACGAAAAAGTTCTGGCCGACGTCATCACTCGCTACCGCCGCCTGCGTGGCGACGAGGTATTTTTCCTGACCGGCGTCGATCAACACGGCCAAAAAGTCCAACAAACCGCGGAAAAAGAAGGCGTCCACCCGGCGATTTTCGTCAAGCGCACAACCACCAAATTTTCCAAACTCTGGGAAAAGCTCGACGTGAAATACGACGGCTGGGCGGAAACCACTGACGAGCGCCACAAGTCGTGCGTCCAAGGCATCCTCTCCGAACTCAAGGAGCAGGGCCAACTCTACAAAAAATCTCACTCCGGCCACTACTCGGTCCGCCAAGAACAATTCCTCGGCGACCGCGACCGCGACGAATCCGGAAATTTCGGCTCGCAGTGGGGCGAGGTGGTCGAAATCGAGGAGGAAAATTGGTATTTCAAACTCAGCGACCACACCGACTGGCTCAAATCCTTCCTTGAAGCCTCACCGGATGTCATCCTCCCCAGCTTCAGAAAAGCTGAGCTCCTCAACGCACTTGAGCGCTCAGTCGGCACCGACCTCTGCATCTCGCGGCCCAAAGAACGCCTGCGCTGGGGGATCGAATTCCCATTCGACTCGAACTACGTGACTTACGTTTGGTTCGATGCGCTCATCAACTACATCTCCTTCGCCGGGTATCACGCTGCCCCGGATGCAGGATTGCCAGAGTTTGAGAAGCTTTGGTCAGGCCGCCCGGTGCACATCATCGGCAAGGACATCCTGATTCCCGCGCACGGGATTTACTGGCTGTGCATGCTCCACGCCATGGGTTTCTCGGATGCACAAATGCCCCAATTGCTCGTCCACGGATTCTGGAACAGCCGCAGCGGCGACAAAATGTCCAAATCCACCGGCAACATCGTCGATCCGGACGAGCTCGCCGACCGCTTTGGAGTGGAGGCGGTCCGCTACTACTTGGTGCGCGACATTGTCACGGGCAAGGACTCGGACTTCGATCTCGACCGGCTGATCATGCTTTTCAACACCGAGCTCGCGAATGAACTCGGCAATCTTTGCAACCGCGCACTCAACATGAGCCAGCGCTTCACCGATGGGATTCTCCGCACCGGCGGCCCCTTGCAGGACGAGGATATCGCGCTGCAAGGCTCGCTCACCGAGTCGCTGGCCGGGTATCGCAGCGCGATGGATGACTACGACATTTCCAAAGGGCTGGAGGCCTTGAGTCGCCACATCGTCCACTGCAACGGCTACGCGGAGCGCATGAAGCCATGGGAGCTGAACAAGGATCCTGAGCAAAAAGAGCGCTTGGCCACGGTCCTCTACCACCTTGCCGAAAGCGTCGCCCATGCCGCGGTGCTGCTGTCACCAATCCTGCCGGACGCGGCTGCCAAGCTCGCCGCGCAGGTGAATTTGCCTTCGCTGAGCGACCTCAAGCTGGCCGATCTCCACTGGGGGCTTTTGCCGGACGGCCATGAGATCGCCAAGCCCAAGCCGGTTTTCCCGCGCATCGTGGTCGAGGCGCCCGCCGAATCCGTTTGATTTCAAACGACTTCCGTCGCTCAGCTCATCACCAAGCGCCGATCACTGCGGAGATCGTCAGCACCGAGGTTTCGCCAGGGTAAAGCTCAATCCGCCCGACTCTTACCTCGGGAAACTCTGCTTGCAGGCAGGGCGACTTGCTCGGCACGTCCGCGAGAAAGGCGGATCCCGGAACCCCGACCGTGCCACGGCACAGTCGGCCGCCCCAAGGATCGACGTAAGTGACAGGAAATGAACTGGCAGCCTCCGGCAAACGTGCGGGCAGTGAGGTCAGGGTGATGAAGTGTGGAGCCAAGCCTTCCCAGTGCACAGGTCCATCCCGGCCATTCCGGCGCTGGACGTAGCGCGTCAGGCTGATGACTGGTGGCATCCCGCGCGCCATCGAGCTTCCCATGCGCGCGTGCACTCGCTGCAAAAGCCGTTTTTGCGACTCGCCCGCTGTCATGAACAAAACCTCATTTTTGAGAGGCGGCAAGAAATGCCCCTGCGCCAACTCATTTCCGATGTCGCACAGGTCCAGCAAGTTGACTCCGCCAAGGTTCCAGCGCGGATTGCCATTGAGGTGTCGTGACGGCCGCATTCCGCGCTCGCGGATGATGGTGAAAATCATTTCCCGGTCATTTCGGCCACCGACCGCCGCGCCCGCCCGCTGCCACGGCGGGCTCCCGAAGCGGAAGGCGTTGAGCAGTGCCGTCGGCCCGCAAGCATTGCCGGCCGCCACCCGTTGATCGGCAGCTCTCGCCGCAAGATTCGGGGCCACCCGCTCGGGAGCCTCGCCCCAAACCGGCACGCTAAGCGCTAGCAAAATGCTACTCAGCCATGGAAGCAGCCGGAACATACACCTCGACCCGACGGTCGTTTGAGGGTTTCGCGTCCCGTCGGCCGTCGGCCAGCATCACTCTCGAATCATAGCGCAAGCTCCCAGTCGTGGTTTTCGGGATTGGAACCCGGACGGTCTGCACCGCGTTGACGTCGAGATAAGTGATGTTGGAATTGACCATTCCAACAGGGGTGGAAATTTGCACACTGGTGTTGACCAGTCGTTCCGTTCCCCGATTTTGCACCAGAATTTCGATCTGTCCGTAGGGGTAACCGGGGCTGGGCGGGAGGATCCTCTGCGACGCCAAGGCCGCATCATAAATTCCCGGCGTGGAGGCTTGGAACACCCGCCCCAAATCCGGCATCCCTGCGCCCAGCGCGCGGTCGGTGCCGGCATCTCCTCCATCATTGAGATACGAAAATAACAAATCTGCGGCCTGCTGCGCC
>JBILPN010000440.1:0-3761 GCA_044373865.1 Luteolibacter sp.
TTCATGGCCGCCACGAATTCCGGTGGCCATGGAGCTGGAGTCAGAAAAACCCCTTGCCATTGGTCAGGCATGCCGGCGAGCAACAGCGCCAAGCGACCGCGTGCGGCTAGGCGGCGGTTCTCAAGTGGCACATCCAGCACATCTTGAGTCCACTCCGCGATTTCTGAGAGCGCTTCCTCCATGGCGAGGAGGCGCGCGGGCTTGCTTGGCTCGGCATGGCTTCTAGCAGAAGCGCGCCAAAGGATCCCGCGGACGAGTTCGGCGACGAGCAGGCGGTTCCGCAAGCGCAGTGCCTGCAGGTAGGCCTCCACGGCGGCGTAGGCCTCCTCCCACTCATTGAGCTCGTCCTCGCTTAAGGGGCGAAGGGGATTCAGGGAGTGATTCGATGGACCCATGTTTCAGTTAGGAAATTTTCACCCCGTTTGATGTAGCACCGCAGTTCCACCGGGCCGATTTCTGAGAGCTTGCCACCCTCCTTGGCTGGAGCGATTTGGAATGCGACGCGCCAGCGAGATTCTGGGAGGGCTTGGACGGTGACGCCTTGGATTTTCACGCGCTCCGCCCCGGGGCCGACGGCTTGGACGCTCGGAGAAAGTGGGATTTCGCTCGGTTGGTTCAGCGAATTTCCGGTGAATTCCACGGCCATGGTCCGTTGGTCCGGTTGCCAGTCGTGGAGGCCGGAGCGGGTGGCGACCACGTAACCGTCCGCATCAGATGGGTCGTCTGCCATGGTCCAGTGTTGGCGGTAGGAAAATTCCAAGCGGTCGCCAGCTTTGGCGGCTTGGGCAGGTTCCCACATGGCGACGGTGTTGTCATTCAACTCATTGGAGCTGGGGATTTCCATCAGCATGACGCGGCCGGGTCCCCATTCCGAGGTGGGTTCGATCCAGAGCGAGGGTCTGAGGTGGTAGGCCGCCTCATCGTCCTCGTAAGCTGCGAAGCGGCGGTCACGTTGAAGCAGGCCGAAGCCATCGCACTTGTCCATGTCGAAAAAACTGAATTCCAGCTTATTTGAGTCGTTGCAGATGGGGCGCCAGATGCGTTCTCCGCTGCCCATGCGGATTGCGAGACCGTCGGAGTCGTGGACTTCGGGGCGGAAGTCATCGAAGCGACGACGCGAATTTTCGCCAAACCAAAACATGCTCGACATGGGAGCGATTCCGAGGCGCTGGACGGCGCTGCGAGCGAACAGCACCACCCGGACGTCCACCACCGTTGCGTTGCCAGGATTGATTTTAAAGGCGTAAGCGCCTGAGTAGGAAGGGCCGTCGAGCAGGGCGTAGATGCGAGCTTGCGTATCATCCGCATCCGGCTTGCGAAGCCAAAACTCGCGAAATCCGGGGAATTCCTCGGGCACACCCTCGGCACCCGTGTTGATGGCGATGCCGCGCGAAGAGATCCCGTAGCGTTGTTTTTTTCCAAGCGCGCGCCAGTAGCTGGCGCCTTGGAAGACGATCAGTTCGTCGAAATAGTCTGGATCATTCAGCGGTGCGTGTAGGCGGAACCCGGCAAATCCGCCTTCTGCCGGGAGCGAGCCGTGCTTGCTGACGAGCGGGCCGTAGTTGAAAAACGCTTCCGACAGCCGGATCTGCTGTTGGTGCGTGCTGGTGAATTCATTCAAGACCACGGGTTCGCGGAAAAGGTAGCCCGGGTGGAAAAACATCGCGCGGAATGGCAGATTGTCCGTTGCCCAGAGTGCTTGGCTTGGATTGAAACGGATGTCCCGATACTGATCGTAGCTCAGTTCATTCATCCAAGCTGGCAAACTGTCCTTGTTCGGAGCCACATACGGCTTGTTCGCCAGATCGCGGGCGCGGCTCTGGATCGCTTCAAACCCGACGTCCTCACGTTCCCACGTCTGACTCAGCGCGATTGGCGACAGGATTCCTAAGGTCGCAAGCAAAATAAAGTTCCTTGGCACAGCGAGCGTCATAGGCTGGATAGACCGGACTCGTCAAGAATGGGCACGTGGAATTTCTTTCAAAAAATTTCGATTTTTCCGGCGGTGCGAGTGGCGTGGTAGGTGAGGATCCCGTCGAAATCCACCGAGTCCGGGTCGGCGACGGCGCGTGCGGGGTCGAAATCCAGGAAAAAGTGGTCCACGCTGAATCCGCATTCTGCGAGGAGATCGAGCAGTTGCTGATGCTCGATCCAGCGGATAGTTTGCTGGGATTGGTGAGTCAGAGGAGGGGATCCAGAGAGGAAATAGCGGTGCTCGCGCGTGAGGATTTGGCGTGCGAGGTCGAGTTGGTGGCGAGTTTCCAGCAGCGCCTCGCGGCCATCCGCAAGGCTTGCGCGGTGATCCTCATACCACTTGTTTTCCGGCAGGTCGCCGAGCAGTTCGGCGTAGGGCATGAAAACCGTGAGATAGAGCCCGCCGTGATTTTCTAGCAGGCTGTGCCAATGGCGGAGCGTCGCCGCCGTGTCAGCCGCGAGTTGCAAGGTGAAGGCCGGGGCGAGCACGGCGGCGAATTTCCGGCCATCCCGCCACGTGCTCATGTCACCTTCGTGAGTTGTGGCGTGGAGCCCCCGGCGTTTCGCGTGTTCTGCGCCGAGGGCGAGCATGTCGGGTGACAGTTCCAGCCCTTCCACCTCCAAGCCCATCTCGATGAGAGGCAAGAGCAGTCGGCCCGAGCCAGCGCCCATTTCGAGCGCGGGTCCCGGGTGTTTTTTGAGAAAAGCCGCCATCAGCCCGACTTCCGAAGCTGCGTCCTCCGCCTCCCAGAAAGCGTCGTGCAGTTCAGCTTCTAGCGAGAGATAAGGTTGCGACATGGCCGGAGCTTGGTGAATCCGCCAGGCGATTGCAAACCCGTCTTGACGGCGGGCGGAAGTCTGGTGGCTAGGGCTTTTGTTGATAGATGCGGACGTAGTCAACTTCCATGAAGGTGCCGTCGATCGCGTCGGTGACTTTCCCGCCCCAAGCGATGATTGCGAGGCTGAGCCAGACCGGAGCGGGTTGATGGCAAAATTGATTTTTTTCGCGGCGGATTTCTTGGCCGTTGAAGTAGAAGACGAGTTCTTGCTCCGTCCATTCCAAGCCGTAGGTGTGGAAGTCGCGGGCAAAGTTGTGGTCTCCGTCCTGAATGTTGAATTTCGCCATCTCGACCCAGCGCTTGCCGTCGTGATATTCCACGCGGTAGTTGTCCATCATCGACTTCCAATTGCCGCGGTCCAGCCATCCGCTGACGAATTGCACGCAGCCGATTTGGCGTTTTTCAGGGAAAGTGAACTCCACCGACTTCGTGCCATCGGCCTGCGAGATCCAAGATTTTGTTAGGGAGCCATCCACCAAGTTTTGTGAGTTATCCGGCGCATTTTTATAAAATCCGCTGGTGGTGATCTTCGCATCTTTTGCGAGATTCGTGAGGCCGGGAGGAAGCGTGGTCGTGAGAGGTGCCGGATAGCCCGCGGTGCTCACCGGGAAGGCGCGGAATTCTGCGATGTGGAAGTGAGAGCGGTGGTTTGAGCTCAGGCGGATGCGGCGGGTGGTGACAGGGATTTCCAGCTGGATGCTCACGTCTGGGCGGGCACCGAAGGCGAAGCTGCGCGACGAGCTTGGATGCGTTTTTTTGCCATTTACGATTGTGACGTCCGTGTGGTTGTGGATGTTGGTGTTAATTTCGTTGGGGAAGTGGCCCTCGTTGATATCAATTTCAAATGCCTTCTTGCCCGACGGCTGGGGCGTGTTGGTCATGATCCAGAATGAATTGTTCGTTCCCTCCGCAGCGGCGTAGCGGTAGCGGCACTCGTAATAGCCGTAT
>JBILPN010000441.1:0-3754 GCA_044373865.1 Luteolibacter sp.
CATGCAGCCTTGAGTCGCATGCAGCGGCAGCGCGTCTTGCCGCCGCCAGCAAAAGGCGCGCAACTCGTCGAAGCCGGCGATGTGGTCCAAGTGCGCGTGCGTGTAAATCACCGCGTCCACCGCCTTCAGCCCCTCGCGCAGCGCTTGCATCCGCAAGTCTGGGCCGGAGTCGATCAGCAAGGTCCGCCCGCCGATGCGGACCACCACGGATGAGCGCAACCGCTTGTTCCGCGGTTCATCCGAGCTGCAAACTCCGCAGTCACAACCGATAACCGGCACGCCCACCGAGGTGCCCGTTCCAAGAAATGTTAAGGAGGAATCCGTCACGGCGCCACCCTACGCATCTGCCGTGCCCATTCGCAACCTTTAGACCGCCACCCATTCATTCCTCCACAGAAATCAATCCGACGATTGCGTCCTGCCTGCGGACGTGCATCATCCTCTCGTTCTGCAAATCGCATGCTCACTCTCTTAAAAATCCGCAATCTCGCCTTGGTCGATGAACTCGCATGGGAGCTCGGCCCCGGACTCATCAGCGTCACTGGCGAGACGGGCGCTGGAAAATCCGTCATTGTTGGCGCCCTCAAGCTCGTGCTTGGCGAGCGCGCGGAAAAATCTCTCATCCGCACTGGCGAGGATCATTGCGCCGTCGAAGCGGTTTTTGAATTGCGCGATCCCTGCGAGATCAACGCCATCCTCGAGGACGGCGGCCTTCCTCCCTGCGATGGCACACAGCTGATCATCCGCCGCGTCATCGGCCAATCCGCGAACCGCCAATTCATCAACGACTCGCCCGTCACCCTCGTCCTCCTCAAGCGTCTTGGCGAGCACCTCGTGGATCTCCACGGCCCGCACGACCACCAATCGCTGCTTTCCACCGAGCGCCAACTTGCCATGCTCGACGCCTACGCCGGTGCGGATTCCGCCGTTTCCCACTACCGCGAGGCCTACCGCGCCTGGCGCATCAAGGCGGCGGAACTCGAAGAAATCCGCCATGCGGAAAATGCCAGCGAGCAGGAAATCGAGCTGCTCCGCTACCAACTCCAGGAAATCGACGGTGCCCAGCTCAAGCCTGAGGATGAGCATGATCTTAACGACCGCTGGCGCCGCGCCTCCAACGCATCGCGCCTCGTGGAAAATGCTGCCGCCGCCACCGCCGCCCTGAGTGGCGACGACGGAATTCTCGAGCGCCTCACCGAAGTCCAGCGGCTCGTCCGGGATTTGGAGAAACTCGATCCCTCCATCCGCGACCGCACCGCCTCGCTCGAGACCGCCTGCCTCGAACTTCAAGATTTGGAAAGCAACCTCGCTGAATACGCCGATGAACTCGACATCGACCCCGCAGAGGCGGCGAATCTCGAAGAACGCGTCAATTTGCTCGAATCCCTCAAGCGGAAATACGGCCCCGGCCTTGCCGACGTCATGGCGCGCCGGGACGCCGCCGCCGCCCGGCTCGACACCATCGAAAATCGTGGGGAAAAGCTCGAAATTCTCGAACGCGAGCTCGCAAGCTGCCGGGCAAGCCTCGACAGCGGAGGAAAGTCTCTTAGCGCCGCCCGCCGCAAAGCCGCGCCGAAGCTCGCCAAGGAAATCGCTGGCCAGCTCAAAGATCTCGGCTTCAAGCAATCCTCGTTTGAGGCCCCGCTGCACCTGCTTGCAGACCCAGGCCCGCAAGGTTTGGAAGGCATTGAGTTTCAGTTTGGCCCCAATCCGGGCGAGCCGCTTCTGCCGCTCCGCCAGATCGCCTCGTCCGGGGAAATCAGTCGCGTCATGCTCGCCGTCAAGTCGGCGCTGGCCAATCAGGATTCCACCCCGCTCATGGTGTTTGATGAAATTGATGCCAACGTCGGTGGCGAAGTCGCGCGCGCGGTGGGGCGGAAGATGGCCGCGCTCGGCACGCGCCACCAAGTCGTCGCCATCACGCATTTCCCGCAAGTCGCGGCCACTGCGGCCCATCACTTTGTGGTCGAAAAGGAAGTTTCCGGCGGTCGCACCCGCTCGCGGCTCTTCCCAGTCAGCGGCGAGACGCGCATTCAAGAGCTGGTCCGCATGTTGGGCGGCGGCGGTGCGCAGGCTCGTGCCATGGCCGCCTCGCTCCTCAGTCCCTCGGACTAGCATTCAGCCTTTCCCCGCCACTCATGCCTCGCAGCTACCAGACGGTTCCCGTGCGTGCCGATGTCAAATCCAAGGACATCGCCCGCCAACTCGGTCTTCCCACGCGGGGGCCTGAGGCTCCGCGCCTCATCATTGGTCGCCGCGAGTGGATCGCTCTACCGGACTTGGGCGTCTATCCGCTCAATGCGAAAATTGACACTGGCGCACGCAGCTCGAGCATCCACGCGCTGGATGTCGAGCTTTCCGAGGACGAGACCTCCGTCAGCTTCACGTCCATCAATCACTACAACGAGCGAATTTCCTGCGTGGCTCCCATCGCCAAACTCGCCCGCGTCCGCAGCTCCACGGGCAAGGCGAAAAAGCGCGTTTTCATCGAGACCACCGCCGTTCTGGCCGGTGGGCTCCGCTGGAAAATCCTTGTCAGTCTCGCGAATCGCTCGGAAATGCGCTGCCCCATGCTGCTCGGTCGCCGCGCGCTCGCCGGCTATTTTCTCATCGACCCCCAAGGCGCGCACCTCCTTGGCCCGCGTCGGCAACTCGGAATTTACCAAATCAAACGCTCAAGCGAGGATCAAAGCTGAAGGCCCTGGCCTCCCCCACTTGCAAGTCGCGCATCCGTGAGTGCTTGATATTGAGCAAGATGGAAAATTCCTCCGGGATGATCACGCTCGGCACACGCAAGGCCAAGCCATGTCCTGTGGCCAGCCAGCGTCGGCCAAAATCCCGCGCCGCCGGGGAGGATGGCTGCTCACGCCAAGTCCTTGGCAATGTGGATGGAATGCACTCCTCCACCCACTCATCAGGGATTTCAACTTCGAGGATCTTCCAGTCCAGCAAAAGTGCCTCGCGTGGCGCGTGCACCAAAATTTCCAGCGCCGCCAAGGCGCGGGAAGCCGCCAAATAAACGGCAGGCACGCCGGGCGGGTTCCAGCGTCCGCCGAAGCGCCGGGCTCCTTCGCCATCCATCGCCGTAGCGGCCCACGGTTCTTGAACGATTCGATAGTAACGGGCCATCTTCTGCTCAGGAGAAAACACCATGTTCCAAGCGCCCTAGCAGCGCCTCCACCTCGCGGGCACCCATCTCAGTGTCCGCATGATCCAGCGGGCACTCGCCATGAAATGCCAGCGCGGGAGCCAGCAGCCATGAGCGCGCGCCGTCCATGCCGCCAAGCGCTTCTGAGGCGCGTGCCAGCAACCGCGCGTAACGCACGAGGCGGTCAGACTCGGCGCGGTCCAGGCGCTCACCTTTTTTCCGGCGGTGCAGAGTCGCCCGGGACAGGCCGAGCATCCCTCCCAAGCGTTCCTCCGTGATGCCTAGAATTTCCCGCATGAGGTGGAATTCTTCCAGCGGCAGCCCTTCACGGATTTTCTCAATGAGATAGGGGGCCTCTGGCTCCCGCAGGCAGGAACTTTCCATGGGGGGCAAGTCACCGTAGTTGAGGGGCTTTTCTTTCATGTGAATCACTAAAATGCATCACATGAATCATTTCAAGTTTTTTGTGAAAAAAGAGCGCCCGGGCCACACGAAGCAGCCCGGGCGCAAGTTCAGGGGGGAGTGGGTGAATCAGTAGCGGTATTGTTCGGCCTTGAAGGGGCCTTCTGGCGAGACGCCGATGTAGTCGGCCTGCGCTTGGGTCAG
>JBILPN010000442.1:0-3752 GCA_044373865.1 Luteolibacter sp.
ACTCGTATTGCTTCTGCCGCAGCTCGTTCGTTGTTGCCGATCTTTTCAATCGTTTTGGCGTCCACAATGATCTTATCAAAAGCGATCAGATCGGGGATATGCTCACCGACGTTGACTGCCTTGTAGATCACTGGAAATCGCGGCTGCTGTGCCCACGGAATGCCACGCAGCTTGAACTCGACCACCAGGGCATTTTCATACGGCTTTTCCAATAACCCGTGCCCCAGCGTATTCAAAACCTCCATGGCGCAGCCAACGATTTGGAAGACTTCCTCTTTGTATAATAATTCACTCATGATGGAAAAATTGTTTAACCACGAATGGACACGAATTTTCACGAATGGGAAATTTCTTTAATTCGTGTTTATTGGTGTCCATTCGTGGTTCCTTCCCCATCTTCAAAGCTGAGCAATTGGTCGCGGTAGTGGTTGTATTGTTTTTTCCGGTTGGTCAGCTCGGTGGTCAGCTCGGTGAAGGCGTCCAAAATGCGGACGATTTCTTTTTGGACGTGCAGGGGCGGGATGGGGATGAAGCGGTTGGTCTCCGCGATGGTTTTGGTTTCGGTCATGGCGAATATGAATTTTTAACCACGAAAAGCACCAAAAGCACCAAAGCTAGGAAATAGGGGTTATTTCCTTAGTGTCTTTCGTGCTTTTCGTGGTTCACTTGGAATGAATTTACAGTGCTAGGCGGATAATGGTGGCTTTTGGATAGGCTCCGAAATTGACGAGTAATCCTAGTTGTGCGGTTTGTTGCGGCCCATGATTCAGCCGATTGAGGCCACCCATTCGCCGACCACGACGATTTCCGGACCTTCGTGGCGGGGCGACAGGGATGGTCGTAGATTCGACAGACACTGTCTGTCGAATCGGGGGAGAGGGTTCAATAAGTCCGGGAAATTTGATCTCGGCGGATTCCGGCGACGTCGAGTTCGTCCATGGACCACGCCATCCTTGGGAAACACCCAAGGATGGATGAGGGCTTATCGCGATTCTGCCGTGTCGGGCACAAAATCTCCCTTATCGGGAGTTTGCTGACTCACCAGCGGAGTTCATAGCCGATTCCGAAGCAGCGGGGTGGAGTGGCTTTGCCAACGATTGGAAGGCCGATGCTGCGGTTGTCCGCACGACTCAGCGCGAATTCGTCGTTTAGCAAATTCGAGCCAAACAGGTAGATGCTGGATTTTTCCCATGCATACCCGATGCGTGCAGAAAGCAACTTCCGCGACTCCAAGGCGGTGCTATCCGGCTGCGTCGCATAGCTGTAGGTGCTGTCGGCGAGGGAGAAAATCGTCGATGCGAACCACTGGCTAGGATGTCGATAGTTGATGCCGAGCGCCGCTGTCCACTCTGGGGCATTTGGGAAAGAAAGTCCGGCGCGGTCGGTGCCACCTAGCGTGAGCTCGCGGAACTCCGTCTTGGTGAACGCGAGGCTGCCGCGGAAGCTCAAGGTTTCAGAGGCTTCCCATTTGCTCTCCAGCTCAGCTCCGTAGCGGGTGGCGGACGCAGCATTTCGGATGAGCGTGTCGATCCCGGGAAATCCGCCGGTGACGGGTTCTGGCAGTTGCTGGTCCTCAATCCATGAGTGGAAAATAGCGGTGGAGAGATACCACGAGCGGGTGATGGCGCGGCGTGCAAAGAGCTCGGCCTCCCAGGAATGTTCGGGCGCATAGCTTTCTGTTAGTCCGATCGTCGGAGTGTAGCTGATGCCACCGCCACGGTATCCACGGGCGAGCTGGAGGCCGTAGGATTGTTCCAACTCCGGCTTCCAAGTGAGAGCGACTTGCGGGATAAGTTCGGTGTCGTGGGTCGCGCTTTGCGACTTATTTGCGCTGCTGGCGAAGGTCGAGTCTGCGGACAATTCACGGTCCTCATGGTTCAGCCGGAGAGCGCCGCTGAAGTGGATGCGCTCGGCAAATTCCCAATCATATCCGCCGTAAATCGCGGCGATATTTGCAGTTTCCTTGGCGCGGCTCGAGTAGTTGCTTCCGCTAGGGTATGGGGTGAGCCCGACGCCATCATAGCCGACGTCGTATTGGCCGCGCTCCAGATAGGCACCGAGCAACCACTGGAATTTCCCTTCAGTTTCAGCTAAAGTGAAGGTCTCAGTGATGCGGAGTTCATCTTTGAAATAGTCACTAAACCAATCCAGAGCGCTGGATAGGTCGAGATCGAAGGTGGAGTCGATATTCAGTTGTTGGAGCGAGGTGGTGGAGCTGAGTTTCCAGCCGTTAGGCAGGATCGCGTTTGCATTGAGCGTGGCTGCGAGTCGTTCCATTTCATAGAATGGCCGGGTGTTGAGTGAGGTTGTGCGGTCATACAAATCGCCATCTGGCGCTTGGATGGAATTCGCGATTGGGTTTCCACTTGCCGTGTCGTGGGTGAGATCCAAGTCAATGATGGCGTCAGGATTTTTCCCGGGATGCCAGCGGAGGAGAGCTTTGAATTCATCGCGCTCGGTCGCGCCAAACTCATCGTCGTTGTCAAAGCGGTTGGTTTCGTAGCCATCGCTTTGTTGGTGGTAATAGGAGCCGCGGATGGCGAGTTCCTCAGGGCGCAAGGTGAAATCCTGAGCGAGTCCGAGGCGTTGGCCATTGGATTCGGTTAGCTCGGCGAGCGCGTGACCCTGCGATGAAAATTCAGGAGTGCGGCCCTCTAGCAGCAAGGCTCCCCCCATCGAATTTGGGCCGGATGCAATTTGTGGGCCGCGCAGAATTTCTGCCGATTCCAAGTCCCAGAGCACTGGCGGCAAGTAGCGGAGCGTGCTAGGCGAGAGCGGCGCACCGTCTTGCAAGACATTGATCAGCGGATTGGAGTCGGTGCCAATGTAGCCGAACAGATCGTCTTGGTTGATCCCGCGCAGGCTGAAAGTTCCGATGTTTGGATTTCCCGAGTATGCGCCGGCAGTGAGAGCGAAGAGGTCTTGGTAAGTGCCACTGGCGGTGGGGATTTCTGCAATTTCATCGGGGCCGATCCAGCTTGAAACTCCGCTTTGGCGGGCGACTTCACCCAGCACCAGCAGCGGTTGCAGCAACTCCACCTGGGCATAGAGCGCAGACGGAATCAAAAGAATTGAAATAGGGCGGGCTGGCATCGTCGGTAGATTTCAAGACTGGCTAAGTCAAAAACCTACAGAGACACTAAGTAATGTCTTGGGCTTGAACAGGAAATTTTTTAACGGTTTGTCGCTCAGTCACCGGCCATGATGAGGCCGGGAGGGAGAGACTCGCCGTAGAGGCTGACGCGCTCGGAGCGGTCGATTGGGACGAATTCCTCGATGCGGTGGACCTTGAACGCCGGGACGCCCGCTTTGTCCAGCATGCGGCTGATTTCCTTGCGCAGCGGGCGCGGGAGGTCGAGGGCGCGGTTGTCAGTGACGCGAGCGGCGCGCAGGAAAAGCTCGGCAAGTTCCGGGGATTTTTTCCAGTCGAGCTCGCGCAGAGCGGCGAAGGCCTTGGCGACAAGCTCGGGGTTCACGACATTTTCCGGCCCGGAGTGGAGTGGCGTGCGGTTGAGCAAGTGCCCGAGGGCGACGAAATAGGGCGCGGCGTATGCACCTTGCTCGGAAAGGTGGAGGGATTTTTGCAAGAACTGGTCGATGAGCTCAGCTTTGCTGCTTGGCGAAATTCGTTCCAACGAGCCAAGGAGGCGGATGAGCTCGGCGCTTGGATTTTTGAGTTGCCGGAGTTTGGGCAGCTCGGCATCGGCGATTGACTGTTGGCGCTCGCGGTTGAGTCCACCGGCGACGCGTCG
>JBILPN010000026.1:0-12725 GCA_044373865.1 Luteolibacter sp.
ATCCCGACATCTTCAAGGACGATCCTCCGCGCCTCCTCCGCCTCTTCCAACACTGCCAACTCCGCAACCTCAAACTCAGCCCTCAAATCCGCCGCCTCGTCGCCGCACACTGGGCGGATATCGACCGGCCCTTCCGCTACGCCAAAGCCAACCGCCTCGTCTTCCAAGGCATCCTCGAACGCAAAGGCGAAGTCGCTCGCACCCTCAGACTCATGCACCGCGTCGGCATCCTCGGACGCTACCTGCCCGAATTCGGCGCACTCGACTGCCTCGTCCAACACGAATTCTTCCACCGCTACACCGCTGACGAACACACCCTCCGCTGCGTCGATCAACTCGACCACCTCGTCACGGAAACTGAGCCTCGCCGCGAAATCTACCGCCGGCTCTTCCACGAAATCGAGGACGCCTACGCCCTCTACCTCGCCGTCATCCTCCACGACACCGGCCGCGCCGAAAATGTCCGCGAACACATCGACGGCTCCGCCATGCTCGCGGCCCGCCTCTGCAACCGCCTACAAATCCACAGTGCCCGGCGCAGCCTCATCATGTTCCTCGTGGACAACCACCTCACCTTCTGGCGCACCGCAACCACACGCAATCTCGATGACCCCGAAGTCATCGCAGAATTCGCCGCCATCGTCAAAACCGCCTCAAACCTCGACGCCCTCTTCCTCTTCACCTTCGCCGACTCCAACGCAACCTCCCCAGAGGGCTGGTCCGGGTGGAAGGAAAGCCTCATGCTCCAACTCCACAAAGCCACTCGCACCTTCCTCGCCGGCGGCCGTGAAAAATACTCCCTCCAACTCGACGCCGACCGCATCGCGCTCCGCGATCAAGTCATCAACATCATGCGGGAGGACTACCACCCAGACGTCAAACAACACTTCGAGCGCATGCCCGCCGCCGCCTTCCACTTCCGCCAGGCCGCACACATCGTCACCCAAGTCCGAACCGTCCGCCATTTCCTCCAACGGGAAAATGACAAAGCTGACCTCCGCGCATCCTGCATCAAATGGATCGATCACACCGACAAAGGTTACACCGAAGTCGTCCTCGCAACCCGCGACAAACCCCTCCTCCTCGAAAAAATCTGCTGCGCCCTCGCCTCCGAACAAATCAACATCCTCTCCGCCGACCTCTTCACCCGCACCGACGGCATCGTGGTCAACATCTTCCGGGTCTGCACCACCAACTTCGAACCCGTCTCCACCCCCTCCACCCGCAAGCGCTTCCTCGAAACCTTCGAAGCCATCATGCTGGCTGAAACCTACGACCCCGATAAATTCCTTCGTCGCAAGGCAAATTTCCTCAAACCCCGCTCCGACAACGGCATCACCGTCCCACTCCGCGCCTTTGTCAGCAACGACCTGCACCCCAACTGCACCACCGTCGAAATCCAAGGCCTCGACCGCATCGGTTTGCTCCACGACCTCTTCAGCGCCATCAACCAACACCACCTCAACACCGCACACGCACGCATTTGCACCGAAAAAGGCGTCGCCATGGACACCCTTTACATCACCACTCAATCCGGCGAAAAAATCGAAGACCAAGCCCTACTCCAACAGCTGGAACAAACCTTCACCGCCCTCGTTTCACGTCCGGAACTCCCCTCCTAGCCCGGCACCGAGAAACTCGCCCCATTTGCATCTTGCCAAGCCCCGCAAAATGCAAATGCTGTTCATGTGATCACTCACCCACCCCTAGCCCCCCCGCAGTTTCCAAACACCACCCTCCCCACCCCTCCCCACCTTGGGCCCATGCCACTCGCCGATGAGACACCCTCATCCTCCATGAACTGCCGCATTCAGGACATGCCCTACGAGCAACGACCACGCGAAAAACTCGCCCTCCTCGGCCCCACCTCGCTCGACAACGCGGAGCTCATGGCACTCTTCATCTCCACCGGAACCAAGGGCCTCAGCGCCATCGACATCGGCCGCAACCTCATCCGCAAATACGGGTCCATGGGCGCACTCGGCAGCCTCCCCGTCAGCGAACTCGCCAAGGAAAAAGGCCTCGGCCTCGCCAAGGCCTCCAAACTCGCCGCCGCCTTCGAACTCGGAATCCGCGTCGCCCGCGAGCAACTCCAAACCACCCCCCTCGACACCCCCGAGCGCATCCACTCCCTCTTCGGCCCTCAAATGCGCCACCTCCCCTGCGAACAAGTCGTCGTCGCCGTCGTCGATACACGCCTCCGCCACATCGGCAGCGAGATCATCTCCGTCGGCACCGTCAGCGAGTCCAGTGCGCACCCCCGCGAAATTTTACGCCCCGTCATCACTCGCGGTGGCTACGGTTTCATCGTCATTCACAACCACCCCTCCGGAGACCCCTCACCCAGCCGCGCCGACCACTCGGTCACCTCAAGGCTGCTCGAAGCCTCTAAACTCATGCAACTCACCCTCCTCGACCACATCATCATCGGCAAACCCGCTCCCGGCCGCATGCCCTACTTCTCATTCCGAGAAGCCGGCCTCGTCGCCTGAGTTGCTTTTTCCAAACTCTCAACCTAGCCTACTCATCCTACCCGGCCCCGTTCCCATGTACCGCCTCCACCTTGCTCGCAACCTCCGCTCACTGGCTTTCCTGCTGGGCCTGGCTGCGATCCTCGCGGCACTCGGTATCCTTGGATGGGCCAATCACACCGGACTCCCTGCCGCATGGCGCGCCATCATCGAACTAGAAGTCGCAAAACAAGGCGCTCACATCAAAATCGGCAGCCTACGCTATCTTCCCTTCCACGGCGTCGTCGCCACTGACCTCCAAGTCTTCTCAAACTCACAACACTCCCAAGAAATCTCTCGCCTCGAAAGCGTCACCCTCGACTTCGACAAAACCAAACTCGCACGCGGCCTCGTCCACCTCAACAAAGTCCAACTCAACGACGCACGCCTCATCCTCCCGGTCGACCCAAACGACCCCAAATCCGAAGTCCTCAACGTCACCGACGCCAACGGCACGCTCCTCATGCCCGGCAACCGCCGCCTCGAAGTCCGCGACGCTCACGGAAAAATCGCTGGCATCGATGTCACTCTCAACGCTCGCCTCATCGGCTACCAAAAAGAAGGCGACGGCAACCCTAACGAAACCAGCGAGGGCAAACGCCGCGAACTCCTCGCCCAAGTCATCAATGAATTGGAGAAATGGAAATTCGACGAGGACCGCCCGCCTGCCATCCAAATCTCCATCGAGGGCTCAATCAACGACCCCTCCAGCATCGCCGCTAAAATCGGCCTGCAAGTTCGGGAAATGGAGAAAAATGGACACGTTCTCGAGGAAATTTCCGCCGCTGCCGATCTCAACGGCGACCTCCTCACCATCACCCAACTTCGCGCAACCGACTCACGCGGCACCCTCGAAGCTTGGGCCGACTACGACATCCGCACCCGGGAAGGCCGCTTCGACGTCCACTCTTCCCTAGAAATCCCCCAACTTCTCAAAGCATGGCTCGGCCTTCCCCCCCTGTCCGACATCTTGATTGGCGGAAAACAAACCCTCGAAGCCCAAGGTGACTTCTCCATCGACGAGCGCAACGCGGCTCACATCCGCCTCACCGGCCACGCACGCTGCGAGTCCGTCATGCTCCGCGGAATGTCCTTCGACGCGGTGGAAAGCATGTTCTCCTGGCACAACGGCGACCTCTTCCTCCGCGATCTCCTGCTCCTCCGGCCTGACGGCCTCGCCAAAGGCAAGGCTCTCATCGAATGGCCACTCGTAAGACTGGAACTCAATAGCACACTACCCGTTCCCGTTTACCGACCCTTCTTTAAAAAACAACCCCTAGAAATTGTTCTCAACGACTTCTCAGAACGCAAAGGCGCCCACGTCGAGGTCAACCTAGAAGGCGGTTTCAACCTCACTGACCGCCATGCATGGGCCTACACTGGAAACGGTGCTCTCAAAAACCTGAATTATAAGGGCGTCCCCCTAAACTCCGCCAATTGTAAATTCACCCTCAACCATCACGAGTTGGACTTTTACGAAGGCAAAATCGAATTCAATTACGATGATTACCCCTTGCGCAAAGCCTTCAGCGGCAAACGCCAAGGCCAAGCCCAAGTCGGCAGAATCCGCTACGACGCCCCCTCCAAAACCGTCAGCGTGGAGTCCGTCAGCGGAGACATCTGGGCCGCACCCATGGTCCGTCTCTTCGCCCCCAAAATCGCGGACTCCCTTGAACAATACCGCTTCCACCAACCACCCACCCTCAACGCCGCAGGCATCGTGGACGTCACCCCGCAAGGCCGCACCTCACTCGACATCTCATTCCTGTCCGACCAAGCCGCTGACTACAAATTCCTCGGCGAGGACTTAACACTCTCCAAGCCAAGCGGCAAAGTCTCCATCCGTGGCCCCGTCGTGAGCGTCAGCAATCTCTCGGTCACAAGCTTTGATGGCCCCATCTCCGCACGCTTCGAGAACTCGAACGGCAAGCTCAATGGAGAAATGAGCTGGACCAAGCTTTCCATCCCCAGCCTCACCTCAAGCTACGGATTCCGCATGAAAGGCGGCGGATCAGTCACCGGCAGAATCGACTTTGCCTTGGATCATGGCAAGGTCGAGACAATGTCTGGCAAGGGACTCCTCGCTCTAGAGGATGCAGAACTATTCACCGTCCCCATGTTCGGCCCGCTCACCCCACTCATCAGCGGCGTTCTCAACGACAAAACCGTCGGCATCCAAACCGCCAGCAACGCCTTCTGCACCTTTGACATCCAAGACGGAATCCTCAGCACCAAGGATTTCCAAACCGCGACCAAATCCCTCAACTTCGCCGGTGACGGGTCCGTCAATCTCAAAGAACGCAGCGTGGACATGACTCTGCGCATGAACGCTCGCGGCCTCCTGCGGCTCATCGCTCTCCCTCTGCGCTCCTTCTCCGGCCTCTTCCAATTCCACGGCACTGGCCCAATTCAAAGCCCTGACTGGGAAAACATGAAATTCACCCACCCAGAAGAATCCCAAAGTGATTTTTTGCTGGAACCTCCCAAGGCCAAAATCATCCCACCCAAATCCCAGAGATTTTGAAGTCACTTCTTGCACCCCCATGCCAGAGATGCCAATACTCTTGCTTAGCAGGCTGAATCATTAGGATTCCGCTGAAAATGAAAGCAAATCGCCATGTCCAATCCATTTTCCACAAGCAACAGTCTCGATCCTGAAGCAGGCTTCACCCAGACTCCATCCGTCGCCCAAGCCGCCAACGACCTGCGCGCAGCTGCCGGCGAGAAAGCTCGCGACTTCGCACACACCGCCGAAGAAAAAGCGGCAATCCTCAAGGAACGCGCCGTGGAATCCGCACAACACTTTCGCGAATCCGCAACAGAACGCGCCGCTCAATTCAAGGCCGTCGCCACGGAAAAGGCATCGGCATTCAAAAGCGCCGCCACCGACACCGCCGGCCACCTGAAGGAAAGCGCCTGCGAACAATGGCAGGACACGCGCATCAAAGCCAAGGAAGTCCACGTAACCGCAGAGGAATACGTGCGCCAAAACCCAACCCAATGCGTTCTCGGCGCACTCGGTCTTGGCTTCCTCATCGGCCTCATCGTCCGCCGCTAAGCCTCCTCCATAGGCCGGCTCCGTCTCCCTGCCGCACCTCATGAACCCACCAACTCCAACGGCTCAAGCCCCTGAGCAAGACAACCCAGAGGCGGGTGGCACCTCGGCGCAAGCCTCACCAACCGATCTGATCGAGGCTCTCTTAACACTGGTAGAGGCACGGCTTGGCCTCATCCAACTCGAATCCGCCGAGGCCGGCCGCATCGTCGCTCGCAGAATCACCTCTTTCGCCATCGCCTGCGCCTGCCTGCTGTTCGCTTGGATCCTACTCTTAACTGCAAGTATCCAACTGATCGCCGAGGCTGGACGCTGGTCTTGGAGCGCCGTCGCCGTCGCCGTCGCCATCCTCCACCTCCTCGTCGGCATCTTCTTCGCCCGCTCCTCCAAACCTGCCAAGCCCTGCTTCTTGGCCTCACGAACTGAATTCAAAAAAGACCGCGAATGGATCTTAAAACTCACCAAAAAGAAGTCGAACGTCTAATCCACCTAAGCGACAACTCACGTGACTCCATCGAACGCGGCGTAGAATCCCTGAAACGCCAACTCGACGTCCCAACGCGCCTCCAACACTCGCTCAAGTCGCACCCAGGACGCTGGATGCTCGGCGCAATGGCCGCCGGACTCACCGCAAGTCGCCTCTTTGGACGCAAATCTGCCCCTCAGGTGCAAAAAAAGCGCAGTTTACCCCTTGCTCTCCTCGGTCTCACCTTGACCGCCGTCCGCCCAATCGCAAAAGTCTGGCTTGCCGACCAAGTGAGAAATTACATGTCGGCACGACTTGCACAACCCGTTGCAAAACGCACACATTCCCCTTCCTCAACCCTACCCTTCTAAACCCACTCCATGTCCGCACACCAGGTTCTCGATCACGTTGATCAATATCTCCAACTCGGTCGCGAATACGATTGCTCCGATCTTCACCTAGCCACCGCTTACCCCCCAGCATGGCGCCGCTTCGGCCAACTTTCCCCCATCTGGCCTGACCACGAGCCGCTAGCACCCCAAGATACAGAACGCCTCGCCCGCTCATTCCTTGGCGAAAAAGAATGGCTGCGTCTCGAAGCCCACGGCGACATCGACTTCGCCTACTCCGCTCCCAACGGCCGATACCGCGCCTCCGTCGTGAAACAACGCCTCGGCTACGACATGGCCTTCCGCATCATCAACGACACCATCAAAACGATCGAGGACATCGGCCTGCCTCTCGAACACATCCTTCCTCTCACCCGTTACCAAAACGGCTTGGTGCTCGTCACCGGATCCGTCGGCTCCGGAAAATCAACCACCCTCGCCGCACTCGTCGACTTCATCAACCGAGACCGAGAAGACCACATCCTCACCCTCGAGGACCCCATCGAATACGTCTTCGAATCCAAAGGCTGCCACGTCAACCAACGGGAAGTCCACAAACACACGGAATCCTTCGCCCGCGCCCTCCGCGGAGCCCTCCGGGAAGATCCAGACGTCATCATGGTTGGTGAAATGCGCGACTTGGAAACCATCCAACTCGCCCTCACCGCCGCTGAAACCGGTCACTTGGTCCTCGGAACACTCCACACCGGCAACGCCCCGCGAACTCTCGACCGCGTCCTCGACGTTTTCCCCACCGACCAACGCGAACAAATCCGCATCATGGTCTCGGAATCCCTCCGCGGAATCCTCTCTCAACAACTCGTTCCCCGCGCGGACGGCAATGGCCGCGTCCTCGCGCTCGAACTCCTCGTCAACACTCCCGCCGTCTCAAACTGCATCCGCGAAGGCAAAACCTACATGCTCCCAGGCGTCATGCAAACCGGCAAAAATGTCGGCATGATCACCATGGACGAGTCTCTCCGACAACTCTACGTGAAGGGCATCATCTCCAGAGAAGAAACTCTCTTCAGATCCGATGACAAAACTCAGATGAAGGCATTCTTTGAGTCCTAATCCAAACCTCGCGAACTTTCAAAACCCACTTCGCGCAGCCCTCCGCCTGATTCCCACAAAATCCTCTTTATTTCCTCCAAATGGCCAAGATTGACACCCTGTTTCGCTACCTGATCGCCACCAAAGGCTCAGACCTCCACCTTTCCGAAGGTCAAATGCCCAAAATCCGCGTGCACGGAGCCGTCACCGTCATCCCTGACCAAGAAGTCCTCCATGGCGAAAGCTTCCGCTCTCTCCTCGCTGAAATTTGCGACCCACGCGCCTTCGAGCGATACTTGGAAGCTGGCGATCTCGACTTCGCCTACGAAATGGATGAAGACTCCCGCTTCCGCTGCAACTACCTCAAGCAGCAAAATGGTCTCGCCGCCGTCTTCCGCTTGATCCCCACTGAAATTGCCTCTCTCGAGAGCCTTGGGGTCCCGAATGTCGTCAAGGAATTCGGACACATGCGCGCCGGACTCGTCCTCGTCACCGGCCCCACCGGCTCGGGCAAATCCACCACGCTCGCGGCGCTCTTGGATTACATCAATATCAACTTCAACCGACACATCATCACGATTGAAGAGCCCATCGAGTTCGTCCACCGCAACAAGAAGTCGATCATCACCCAACGCGAAGTTCCCATCCAGACCCCTTCCTTCGCAGACGGACTCCGCGCCGCACTGCGGGAAGATTCAGACATCGTCCTCGTCGGCGAGATGCGCGACCTGGAAACCATCTCGCTCGCACTCACCGCCGCCGAGACCGGCCTTCTTGTGTTCGGCACGCTCCACACGAACAACGCCCGCAAAACCGTTGACCGGATCATTGACGTTTTCCCTGCGAACCAACAATCCCAGGTCCGCACCATGCTTGCAGCTTCCCTGCGCGGCGTCGTCGCGCAGTTGCTCTGCAAGCGCGTGGACAAACCAGGGCGCACCGCCGTCCACGAAATCATGTTCGCAACCCCTGCCGTCGCCGCCATCATCCGCGAAGGTGCCACCCAAAAACTCTACGATGTCATCACCGGTGGCAAAAACGACGGCATGCAGTTCATGGACGAGTCAATCTGGTCGAAACTCCGCGAAGGCATGATCTCACCCGAGGAGGCCTACATGAAGGCCATTGACAAAACTCGCTTCAAAAAATTCCTTCCAGAAAATCTTTCCCACCTTGGCGACGCCTCGGGAGAAAGCCCAATGACGCACTGAGACACTCGCTCCACGCCCACCAAGGCCACCGAAAAATTCGTTTGCCGCAACCGCACATCGAGCGGTTGCCGCACGGCATCCACGCCACCGCAATCCAGCTAGGGAGAGCAAAAAATCGCGGCCAGTGAGATCAAACATCGCGCGGCGGCGCTTCTTCGGCAAGTCGCTTGCTGGCATCGCTTAGGTCGAATTTGACGAGATGAATCGCCTCCGCCTGCCACACTCCCACCCGTGGCTGCGAGCACTTACTTTTCAGTGGACAATTCCCGGGATTTGACCTTTGGCGATTGTTTGGCTAAGAATTTCCCAACTGCTCCATGATTCGCGAAATTGTTCAATATGGCCACCCCGTCCTCCGCGCCCGCTGCCGTCCTGTGACGGAAGTGGACGATTCCCTCATCCAACTCGTCGGCGACATGCTCGAAACGATGGTGGATGCCAACGGCGTCGGCTTGGCTGCACCTCAGATCGGCGAAGATCTGCGCTTAGCGGTCATCGACGTTTCGCACGATCCCGAATGCATCTCATTCCTGCGGGTCAATGGCGAGGACGCGGATTTGGAATCCATCATGCCACTGATTTTCATCAATCCCGAGCTGGAATTCGGCCAGCAAAAAGAATTTGGTATGGAAGGATGCCTAAGCATTCGCGGGATTCGGGCAGAGGTCCGGCGGCCAGAAGAAGTCAAGGCGACGCTCCCCCAACTCGACGGCTCCGTGCTGGTGGTGGAAACTGACGGCCTTTTGGCGCGCGCGCTTCAGCACGAGATCGACCACTTGAACGGCGTGCTTTTCGTCGATCGCTTGCCGGCGGTGACCAAGGTCTCCATGAAAAACCGCCTCAAACGGCTCACCGAAGAAGGCGACGGCCGCTAAATATTTCACACCGGCACCGATCTTGCTGCATTGCAAATTCGAAAATTTGCCAGAAAAAGCTCCGCAGTTCACCGAAAAAACAGGAACTTTCATCATCCAAGCGGTTTTGTGGCGAGTTTGATGCCCAGTGATTCTAGGAAAGACTCGACTTTTCGCAAAATTTTCGGTGTTTTTTCTACAATTGTGGTTTATTCCACAGCCCCGCCCCCCCCTGTCACCGCACTAGAGAGAGCCCCATGAATAACAACCGAGGAATTTTCGATCAATCGCCAGAACCGCAAGCCACGTCGTGGAATTCACCGTTCGGATTGGCCAGTGAGTCGCCGAGTCCGGCCGCTCCCCCTCGCGTGGAGTCGCCATTCATGGTTGCGGACGACATGAGCGACAGCCGTCCGGTCGAACCCGGTCGGCCAGCAAAGCTGCCAGAGCGCCGCAAGCCGGAGTCTCCGTTTCAACTCGCAGAACCCTTGGAGGGGTTTGGCGCAGATAGCTCACCGAGCCCGTGGGCGGCCGCAGCGCAACAGGCGTCCCCCTTTTCCCAAGCACCCTCCGCCTTTCAGGGCTTTGCGGAGCCCCACCCTTTTGCGCCTCCTGCCCAAGCTGCGCCGCTCAGTGCACCCTCCGCATTTGCCACCGTCCCTGCTGCTCCTGCACCCGTGACGGTTCCGTCTGCCTTTGCCTTCACACCAGCCCCAGCATTTACACCCGCTCCACCGCCAAGCCCTGCACCTGCACCGGAAACGGCCTCAATGGATCATTTTCCTGCGGATTCCTCACAAATCCGGCAGCTCGAACTACGCGCGATTTTCGGCGTGGACCGGGAAATGAACCCTGAGGAAATTCTGGCACGCGCACGAGAATTGCGCGGCATCCGCGGACTTGCACGGGTGAGCACGCAGGATCTTGGCACGATCGAGTCGTTCAAAAATCTGCTTCCAGGGCTTGGCTTCGGCGCAGGCTCGCTGCGCATTTACTCGGGAGCCGCGCCCGTCGAGTTCATTCAAGAGACGGGCGTCGCGCTTGCCGTGCAAGTCGAGGGCGGCTTCGCTCCCGGCGTGCGGGAAACTTTGATCATCGTCGCACGCGAACTCGCACGCTTGGCCTGATTTCCCCTGCGAGAGGTGCTTGGAGAACTCACTCCACCCCGATTTTTTTCAAAAACGGCACCAACTCATCCACTCCGAAGTCGGCGAGAACCTGGCCGTTCCAATCGAGCGTTGGAGCTTTGCTTTGGCCGCTGAGATCCACCATTTCACGCATCGCCTCGCGGTTCCCGGAAACAACGCGGATTTCGACCTCATGCTTCTTGCGCGCGAGGTAATCGATGACTTCGTCGCACCACGGGCAGGAGCGCTTGATGTATAAAATTGGCAGGTTCATCACGGGGTGTTGAGGTGGTTTGGATGGGGTGAAATGTCTCATTGCCAGCCGCCGCCCAGGGCACGGTAGGCCAGCACGATCGCGAGCAAGCGCTCACTTTGCGCGTCTGCCAAGTCAAGCTCGGCAAGGAACAAGCTGCGCTCAGCATCAAGGACTTCAAGGTAGCTAGAGGCACCGGCTTGGAAGCGATCTTGCGCAACAAGGGAAACTTTTTTCAACGCCTCAACGAGCTTCAAGCGCTCTTCAATGATTTCTCCGGATTTGAGATGCCCGTGGATGGCATCCGCCGCTTCGCGAAAGGCGGCTTTGGCGGCTTGCTCGTGAGCCGCAAGGGCTTGCCTGGCCCGCGCTTGCGCTGCCTTGACGCGGAACCCACTGCGCCCGGCATCAAAAATCGGACCCGCAAGGCTCGGGCCAAGCGAAAGAGTGCCGGAGTCCGCCTGCAGCAAATTGCCGAGTTCGCTGCTGGCGAGCCCTCCCCGACTGGTGAGGGCGAGCCGTGGCAGGCGCAAGGCTTCGGCAACTCCGATTTCTGCAGTGGCTGCTTGAAAGGCTTGATCGGCCGCTGCGATGTCCGGACGACGCGCCAACAACGAGGAGGGCAGGCCACCAGCGATCTTCAGCGAGCGCGCCAGCGCCTCGAGATCACCACCGCGTGCGACTGGGCCGGGAAAATCACCAAGCAGGACGCGAATTTCATTTTCCTTGGCCGCGATCGCGCGCTCGGTCAAAGGAATCGATACAAGCGCCTGACCCAGAAGCGCTTCTGCTTGCCCAACCTCCAAGTCCGAGCTCACCCCGCCATCGCGCTGGGCGGAGACGAGCTCCAGCGAAGATCTGCGGCTGGTAACCGTCCGCTGAGAAATCGCGAGTCGTTCATCGAGGTTCTTGAGCTCGATGTAAGCCCCTGCGACAGCGGCGACGAGGCTGGTTTGCACCGCATCCCGGCGGAACTCAGCCTCCAGCCAGCGGGCGCACGCAGCTTGGTCACTGCGGCGGATGCCCCCCCAAAGGTCGGCCTCCCAACTGAGAAGCGCGGTGGCGGCGAAGGCGGAGGAGGCGCGCTCCGTCCGCGCTTGACCGGAGTTTTTCGATGCAACATCTCGCACGCCAGCAAGCGAACCCTCGAGCGCGGGAAATCGATCGGCACGCGAGACTCCAGCCAAGGCGCGCGCCTCCTCAATGCGGAAGCTGGCCGCCACCAAGTCAGGATTATTCGTAAGTGCCCGCTCGATGAGCGCTCGGAGCGTGGAATCCGTGAAAACTTGGCGCCACGCGCGGTCGCCAAACGAGCTCCCTGACGGCTGAGCATCTCCGCGGATTCCCGACGGCGCGCCCCCAGCCGGGGACGCCGGCTCCGGTCCAAGCATGCAGGACGGCAGCAGCATAAGCAGCAGGATGAAAATTGGGCGCATGGCTAGGATTGAGGTCGTAAAATCAACGGACCACGCCGGAGCCTAGCACCGACTCGCGATGGAACGCTCACGAATTTTGCGGATTTCCGATAAATTTTCGAATCCTGCACGTTCGGCGCGAGCACCATGCAAGTGCGACGCAGGCAAAAAGCGGCCTCTCCCCCGCGATGGGGAAGAAGCGGCTTCAACCTAGCATCCGCAGTTGGAAAGTGGATGAGGGCGCGCAAGTCGCGTCAGATGACTGCAAATAAAAAACAACATTCGAACTGACACCAAGTTAGAGGACACGAGAAAATTTGATGGTTTCTATCTCTGAAATTGGAATTCGACAGAAAATTCGCCCAAGGAACCATCCAGCGTTCACACGCCCT
>JBILPN010000443.1:0-3745 GCA_044373865.1 Luteolibacter sp.
GCTTCGCACCGAGCCCCACCGGGCGGCTCCACCTCGGCCACGCCGTGGCGGCCCGCGTCGCGCACGACCTCGCACGCAGCTCGCCGGGCGGCAGCTTCCTCCTCCGCCACGAAGACATCGACGGCCCCCGCGTGCGCGAAGAGTTCTACGGTGGCATCGAGCAAGATTTGAAGTGGTTGGGGCTCGCTTGGGACGGCCCAGCCCTCCGCCAAACCACGCGCAGCGCCGCCTATGAAACTGCCTTGCACCGCCTCCGCGAGCATGGACTCGCCTACCCCTGCTTCTGCACGCGCCGGGAAATTCAGGACGAATGGTCGCGCATGGCTGCCGCACCCCAAGGGGCGGAATCCCCGGTTTACCCGGGAATTTGCCTCAAGCGCAGCCCTGCCGAACGCGCGGATCGCCTTGCCGCCGGCCTGCCGCACGCGTGGCGGCTCGACTCCCGCCTCGCCGCCGCCGTCACCGGTCCGCTTCGCTTCCACGACCTCCGCTTCGGCGAGATCGACGTCGCGCCCGATCGCTTGGGCGACGTCGTGCTCGCCCGCAAAGACATCGGCACCGCCTACCACCTTGCCGTGGTGGTGGATGACGCATTTCAGGAAATTTCCCACGTCACGCGCGGCGAGGATTTGCTCCCATCCACGCACGTCCACCGCCTGCTGCAAGCCCTGCTCGGCCTGCCAGCGCCGCTCTATTTCCACCACCCGCTCATGCTCGACGAGACGGGCAAGCGCCTCGCCAAGCGAAACGAATCGCAATCCCTCGCCACCCTCCGCGAGAGCGGCGTCTCGCCTGCCGACATCCAAACCCTGAGTGCAGCCGCCTGCTTGGGCAATTTCACCCAACTCTAAGCCCATGGAAACCCACTGCGACTCCTTCATCCGCTACCTTGCCACCGAGCGCGGCCTCTCAGACGCTTACCAACTCTCGGTCCGCCAAAGCCTCGACGCCCTGTGCCACTGGATGAACGCCGCCAAAATCAGCCTCCGCGACATCGGCACCGACGAACTTTCCGCCTTCCTCACCCAGCGGAAAAGCGAGCGACTCAGCGCCGCCTCGCTCCGCATCACCACCGTCCATCTCAAAGTCTTTTTCCGCTGGCTTGCCGCCCGGGAAAAACTGGAAATGGACCCTGCCGAGCCCCTCCTCGCCCCGCGTGCCGAGGCCTCCTTGCCGGAGACCCTCCACGCTGCGGACTTGGAAATGCTGCTCAATTCCATCGATCCCACCCAGCCGCTCGGCCGTCGTGACCTTGCGATTCTTGAGCTCTTCTACGCCTCCGGCCTCCGGCTTTCCGAGCTTTGCAAGGCGCGCCTGGAGATGATGGACTTCGAGAGCGGCTTCATGCGCATCACCGGCAAGGGCGGGAAAACCCGCATCGTCCGCGTCGGCCACAAGGCGCTCGAAGCCATTGCCAACTACCTCGCCCACGAGCGCCCCAGCCTCGTCACTCGCAAAACCTCGTCGCACCTGTTCATCAGCGTCCGCGGCGGTGCCCTCTCCCCCGCACGCGTCCGCCAAATCGTCAAGGAACGGGCGAAATTTGCTGGCATCGAGCAAACCACCTACCCGCACCTGCTCCGCCACTCGTTCGCAACCCACCTGCTGGAAGGCGGAGCCGACCTCCGAGTGATCCAGGAATTGCTCGGCCATGCCGACATCTCAACGACGCAAATTTACACGCACGTGGACCGCCAACGGCTCAAGAGCATTCACAAACAATTTCACCCGCGCGGCTGAGCCCCCACCGCCCACACCACGCTCAATCTTTCGCCGCCCCACCCATCCCGGTGGGCGTCGCATACGGCTTGATCTGCAAGGGCACGGAATCCGGCGACGGCCACGGAACCGGTAACGCAGCCGGCGCTTCCGCCGCTCCTGGACTGGCCTCCGGCACCGACACCGGCACCGGCTCCGGCTTGGGCTCGGGTTCCTTCACTCGGATCGACTGAAACAACTTGTTGTAATTGTGCCGCAAGACCGCTGGAAACGACACGCGCCCGGCCTCAACGATTTTTTCCCGCAGCAACTTCGCCGACAAATCCGCCACCAAGTCGGTCCCGATCTGCACCGCTAAATCCGGCGCGGCCAGCGCCTTGCCCGCCTCATTCGCCCCGAAAATTACGTCGCTGGAAATCGACCGACCCTGAATCGCGATGTTCGACTGCGCGGAAACAATCGCCCCCTTGGAATTCACCGTCATCTCCAACACCGCATGGTCATCTGAGGAAAGCCAACCGCGCACGTGGTCGATGCGAATGGAAATAAAAATCCCACCGTCCGGCGTCGGGCTGATCTCCGGCTTGTAGGTCCGGTAAGTCGCCCCGGAGAGTGCATACTCCGCCGGCCCCTTATCCCGCTTTTTCCAACCACCGAGGCTCTTCCCAAACGCGGCGTGATCGATGGAAACTCGACCCATGCCGCTGAGTGCAGTGAGAAGCAAGACGAGGAAAGGGAGGAACAATTTCATAAAAAACATGCGTGGCGTGCCGGATGATACTGGAAAACAACGGGATTTATTCGAGGAAATTTCCAAAACCCACAAGATGGCCACAGCATGGCGCGAAATGCTTCCGGCGGCAAGAACAAGCCCCCGCCCGCTCACGATCTCAAGGCTGGACCCACTCGGCTGCCGCTTTCCCAGCTCGCGTCCCAGTCGCGAAACACGCCTGCATCAAGTAACCACCGGTCGGAGCCTCCCAGTCGATCATTTCCCCTGCGACGAAAATTCCCGGCAGTTTTTTCAACATCATCCGCGCGTCCAGCTCCTCCCACGCCACCCCGCCCGCCGAGGAGATCGCCTCGTCCAGCGGCCGCGGAGCCGTCAGGAGGATCCGGCAATCCTTGACCTCATGCGCCAGCGCCGCCGCATCCACCCAGTCCCTCCGGCCTAAAATCGCGCAGGCGGCATCGCTGAGTTTCCAGCGTCTGCGCGCCTCCGCCAAGACATCGCGCCGCACGGACTCCATCTTCGCGACGAGCTGCGCCACCGTGAACGTCGGCTTGAAATCAAGGCTCAGCGCCGGTTCCGCCATCGCCCGCAGCTCACGCCCCAACTGGTAAATCGCCCCGCCCTCCAGCCCGTAGCGCGTCACCATCAACTCGCCGATGACCGTGCGCCCGCCCGCGCTGACATGCAGGTTTTTCAGCGGTTTGCCCTCTGCGACCTCCAACACCGCCGCCGGCCAAGCATGTTCCCAACCACAGTTTGCAGGTGCAAGCGGGTGCTGGGAAATCCCGTGCTTCTCAAAAATTTCCACCCACGCGCCATCCGAGCCAGTGCGCCGCCACGAGCCGCCGCCCAGCGCGAAAACCACCGCATCCGCCGTGGCCTGCACCCCATTCTCAAAGCCAAGCCCATGCACCTCCCCCACCCCGCCCGGCACGAGCGCGGACCAGCGGTGCCCCATCGCAAACTCCACGCCCAGCCCGCGCAGGCGCTCAATCCACCGCCGCAACAAGGGCGCGGCCTTGAGCGCACACGGGTAAACCCGCCCGCTCGTCGCCTGAAAGGTCTCCACTCCCAAGCCGGACGCCCAGGCACGCAACGCCGCAGAATCAAAGTCACCCAACAAATCTTGCCAAATCCCCGGCGGCTGGCACGGCCCGGAATAACGCGTCTCAAACAACTCGACGGCCTCGCCGTGCGTGAGGTTCAAGCCGCCTTTCCCCGCCACCAGAAATTTCCGCCCCACCGAGGGTTTTCCGTCGTAAAGCCTGACTTTCACGCCTGCGCTCGCCGCCA
>JBILPN010000444.1:0-3744 GCA_044373865.1 Luteolibacter sp.
GGCAAGTTTCAACAACACTCTCGCCGCCGATCAGCAAGGATACTACGCGCCGACCGCCTACTCCACCGTCACTGGCGGCCAAGGCTGGCAAGCCCAGCACGGCAATGGTGGCACCATGCTGCTTGTCGGCGATGGCGGCTACCACTCACGTGCCAGCCTGAACCAAGACTTCGCGCTGGTCGCCGACGAATTCGACCAAGCGCTCGCCTTCCAGATGGACGCATGGGTGGACACGGGCAATGCTGATTCATGGTCATCCGTCGTCATTGGAAGCGGCCAAAACCTCAGCGCGGATAGCAGCGCGGCGAAATTTGCCATCCGCCCCATGCAAAACGGTTCCCTCCAAGTCTGGGTGAGCGGTATGCAGCAGCCATTGGCCAGTCGCTCCGGCAACAGCTTTCGGATTGTTCTATCAGATGCGGATGGAAATGGCTCCGCCTTCGATGGCAACGGATCAAAGGCCAAGCTCTACAATGGCGAGACGCTCGTCGGCACCTACACTCTTCCCCAGCTGTCACCCGGCGATGGCTACCTCACCTTCGGTGCCCAACCGGACAACGGCTATCATATCACCCGCATCGACAATCTCAGCATCTCAAAAGTCTCAGCGCCACCCGCCAGCCTCACTTGGACAGGTGCCACCAACTCCGATTTCAACACTGGCTCCAACTATTTCGAAAACTTCTGGGGCGAGTGGACCGATTACGCTTTCGACTCTAACACCATCAGCGGCGCGATGAATGTTGATGAGACCAAAGGCTGGGGCAACCTCACCCTGAAGAGCGGACTTACCACCGACATCAGCATCGCTGGACCGAATATCATTCACATGGCACCCGCGATGCTTAGCCAATGGACTGCGCCATCCCTCGGTGGCAACATTTCCATTGCGGCTGATAGTAGGAACCTCAGCATCGGTAACCGGATGCTCGTTGCCGGTGAACTTGTGTGGAATGTGGGAGCCGGGCGCTCGCTCGCCGCAATGGGCAGCTTGGAAGATTGGCTCGGAGTTGGCACCGCCTCGCTACGAAAACAAGGGCAAGGCAATGCCATTCTCACCGGTAGCAACAGCTACAGCGGTGGCTCTCACATTGACGGTGGCTCTCTCAAGGTGAACCGCAGCACCCTCGGCACTGGTGCGGTGGTGATTCACAACGGCGGCACGCTTTACGTCAATGACCAGTGGGTGCTCTGTGGAGCCAATCCTTACGGAGTCACGGAGCGAAACATCGGCACGCTCACCATCAACGCCGGCGGCGTTCTTCAGCTCGATTCAGTGAGCGGCTTTGCCAATGGTGCCACCCACCTGATTCTCAACGGTGGCTTGGTCACCGGCGGTCCTAACGATTTCCGCGGAGATCTTTTCCTCTACAACGGAAACCAGCAAATCACGGCAGGCGGCTCGACCATCTCCACCATCGCCTCCACCATCGGCGTCACAGGAAATAACAACACGATCACAGTCGATGACGGCAGCACGCTGCACCTCACCGGCGGAGTCAAGAATTCCGATTGGTTTAGCAATGGCAGTTCCCCCGGCGGCTTCACCAAGACAGGCAACGGCACGCTCGCTCTAGTTGGCAGCACTTCGTATACCGGAAACACCACGGTCGAGGCTGGCACGCTCCGGTTGGGAAATGGAGCCTCTTCCACAAATTTAGCCGACTCCGCGAGTGTCATCGTCGCCGCTGCGGCGATGCTCCACCTCGACTACTCCGGCACCGATCAGATCCGCGGCTTGTGGGTCGATGGCCAGCCATTGCCTCCCGGCACCTATTCCGCGACCTCTGGCTTCATCATCGGTTCCGGAACTCTCACCGTCACCGATGGCCCCGCTTCCGCAAATTTCGCAGCGTGGTCCGGGCGCGGCATTCACAATCTATCGGGATTGCCGGGTGGCGATGATGACAAAGACTCGATCGCCAACCTCCTTGAATACGTCCTCGGCGGAAATCCCCGCGCGATTTCCAGCGGAATCCTCCCGATAGTCACTGCCCCGTCCGGAAACCTCGTCTTCAGCTTTCGCCGCATCCAGGCCACCACTGCGGACACGACCCAGATTTTCCAACACGGCACAAACCTATCAGATTGGGTCGAAGTGCCGATTGTCGATGGAGCTGGCGGCATCGTCGCCATCCAGCCTGACACCCCGCAAGCTGGAACTGACACAGTCACCATCACGGTGCCGGAAGGAACCCACGCCCGCCGATTTGGTCGGCTTAAAGTCACTTTATTCTCCGCGCAACCCTAGCTCTCGGGTGAGTGCCTGATGCGCTGGCGGCCCGGCCCAGAGCGGATATTGGATTGATACCGCAGACCGCAAAGATCGCTCAAGCTCTTGATTCCGGGGCCCGCGATCTTTATCTTGCGCGAGATGCCTTGAGAGGGCAGGTTTCTGGCGGATAGGCATGGGGGGAAATGTGGAACATTCGTGCGCGGAAATTGACGGGCGGCAAAAGGTCGGGGGCGGTTTGTGTCCATTCTCGACCCGCTCGACGGCGTTTCAAGGAGATGCTTCTGCCCCTTTCGACTTGGCGGTTGATGCAGACCGCTTGCAGCAGCCTAGCGCGCCGACCCTCGCGCTCGCAGATGCGGCGCAACTGGCATGGCGCAACTCCATCCGTTGCATCGGCCGCTTGCACTGGAAGTCCCTGAAAATCCGGGACGCCCGCGCCTTGGATGACCCGGGGCAGGTGTTCGAGGCCCTGCTCGAGCACCTCGAAGCGGCGACAAATGGTGGCCGCGTGACGCCGGTGATGACCGTTTTTGCACCGTGGAAGTCGCCTGAAACTGAGATCCGCGTGTGGAATCACCAACTCATCCGCTACGCCGCCTACCCTCTCGCAGACGGCAGCATCCTCGGTGATCCGATGAATTTAGCGCTGACGAAAATTGCTCTGCAGCTCGGTTGGCAAGCACCGCGCTCGCCCGGACGATTTGATTTGCTGCCGCTCATCATTCAATGCGGGGCCAAGTTGGCCTTCTATGAGCTCCCCCGCCGCTCGGTCTTGGAGGTCCGTCTCCGGCACCCGGGTCACCCATGGCTGGAGAAACTTGGGCTGCGCTGGTATGCCGTGCCGGCGCTGTCAGATCGGATTTTTGCAAGCGGCCAAGAGCTTTTCCCCTGTGCCCCCTTCAATGGATGGTATATGGGGACGGAGATCGGTGCTCGCGATCTGGCGGATGAAAATCGCTACAACCAACTGCCAGTCATTGCCGAGAAACTCGGCTTAGACCAAGTCCGCCGCGGCAGTCTGTGGCGGGATCACGCGCTTTTGGTGCTGAACGAAGCTGTGATTTCGTCCTTCATGGAAGACGGCGTGCAGCTGGTGGATCACCATCAAGCCTCACGCGAATTCATCCGCTTCTGTGAGAATGAGCAGGAGGCGGGCCGGACGGTGAATGCGGATTGGAGCTGGATTGTGCCGCCAATGTCTGGCTCCACCACCCCGGTGTTTCATCGGCAATATGCATCTCAAACCGAGCTGCCAAATTTCCTAAACCAGCAAACCGCGTGGGAATCCGAGCGCGGCAAAGCGCTCCTCCTCAGCCACCGGACCCGCTGATGCGCGGTGGCTCAGGCCACTAAGCTGGGCGAAAAGCGACGCCGCGCCTTAAGGAAAATTTCAGCCCGCCACATCATCGAAATCCAATTCCCGGACTCGTTTGCGATCTCTCTCAAGCTCGATTTGCCGCCGCAAGGTCTCGCGCAACTCCGACCCTCCCGGGATGGCGGGAATCACG
>JBILPN010000445.1:0-3743 GCA_044373865.1 Luteolibacter sp.
AGCGCGGCGTGCGTTGGATCTGGAGCTGATATCCAGACGCCAGTATTTTGATTTCTACAAGGCCTACAAAGAGGCGGCGGCAGACCGCAGGGCACGCAGCACGGGCGGCGGGAATTTTTACCTGACACTGGGCTCCAGGCTCGGTAAGCGCTTCCCATCCGCAGTTTACAGCGCGGCAAAGGAGGGGCGCTTGCAGTATCGGGATGCCTACCAGCTCACCGGGCTCAGCGGTAACAGCTACGACCGCTTTGGAAAGGAGTTCGGATTTCCCTTATGACGGAGGATGGCCCGAAGCTCCTGCTGGATTCCAACGTGCTGATCACGGCGCACCGCTTGTATTACGCGTTCGATATTTGCCCGGGCTATTGGGCTGCGCTCAAGGCGGGTCACGCGGCAGGCAGGATCTACAGCACCCAGCGGGTGTTGACCGAGCTTCGACGGGGCGCTGACATTTTGGTGGACTGGGTGGAGCAAGAGCTGCCAGCGGACTTCTTTGTGGACGATTCCGCGGCGGGTGTGATTTCAGCTGATGCGCCGATGATGCAATGGGTGCAGTCGCGGGACTACACCCCGGCGGCGAAAACCAAATTTGCCAGCGATGCCGATGGCTGGCTGGTCGCTACGGCGAAGCAGGACGGACACGTCCTCGTCACTCACGAAACACGCAGCGACGCGAAGGCGAGGGTCCCGATGCCCAATGTCTGCGAGCATTTCGGAGTGAGCTACTGCGACACCTATGGGATGTTGCGTGCTTTATCCTGCCGGTTTCAGTAGGTGGGAACTGCTACAAGCTATGCCCGAATCGAGTGCTGGGAGTGGTAAATTTTGGTCAAGAATGACGATTTTTGCAAATTTTTACGCAAAAACGCTTTTTCTTTGCCGTTTCAGGGGTATCACTTCCTCAGCCATGATCCGAAACTTCGAGTTTGGAAATTTCTGTTCTTACCGTGAAACCGCGTCGATCTCCTTTGCCGCCAGCGCGAGTGTGGACACGGACGACAGTTTCGCGCCGTCCCTCCGGAAGGACCGGATTTCGCTTTTGATGGGTGTGTTCGGGGCGAATGCCTCGGGTAAGACCAACCTGCTCAAGGGCTTGGTGTTCCTCGGCTTTTTCCTGAGGCATTCTTACCAGCACCTCGGCGAGAAGGACCCGATCCCAGTCGATGGCTTCTTCCATCTCGGGCTGAAAACGCCGGTCATTCTCAAGGTGGAGTTTGAGGGCCATGGCGGCGTTTATCGCTACGAATGCGAACTGCTACCGGAAACAGTGGTGAGTGAAAAGCTCTCCCAGCTCAATTTGGAGACAGGATATTTCCGCACGCTCATGGCGAGAAGCGCGGAGGGAAAAATCACCGTCCGCGACTTCGACGTGGACCGGGCGGCGATCACGCGCTTGCTCAAGGACCGGCCCAACGCGTCGATGTTTGCCGCAGGGCTTTTGACGGGGTCCAAGGAAATCGCGAAGATCAACCGGGCTCTCGGGGTCATCGAGACCAATGTGGATCGCGCCGGCAAGCAGGCCAGCGCTTCTGAAAGCGAGTTTCAGTTGTTGGTTGAGGCATCGGAATATTTCGACGCGAATCCTCATCTGCGGGAAAGCGTGGAGGAACGTCTGGTGGCCTCGGATCTGGGGATTTCAGGGTTTCTAATCAAGGAACTGATGGTGTTCGATTCTGACAAAAAGCGTGAGGAGAAAATCAAGTTTCCCTTCGTCTGTCACCGGGTGGATGGCCAGGAGCTGGAGTTCCCGCTATCCTTGGAATCATCCGGCACCAAACGCCTGTTTCTCGTGCTACGGCGGTTCTTCCCGGTTCTCATGGATGGCGGCATCGTGGTGATCGATGAGATGGAATCCGACATGCACCCGCATTTGATCCCGACTCTGTTGGATCTGTTCGCGGATCCCGAATTGAATCCCAAGCGAGCGCAGCTTCTGTTCACCTGCCACCATGTGGAAATCTTGAACCGTTTGGCCAAGGAGCAAATCGTGTTGGTCGAGAAAGACGCCAACTGCGTGAGCCACGCCAAACGGCTATCGGAAGTGGCCGGTGTACGGCGTGAGGAGAATTTCTTTTCCCGCTACAACGCCGGGTATTACGGAGCGATTCCGAAACCCGAAGTCTTTTGACCGTGGCGAAGGCGAGGTGTTGGATGAGGCCCGGACGAAAATTCCACTTCTCGACGAAATTATCCGCGCAATCGAGTGAAGGCTAGGTTAGAAGCGCTCCAGCCCCATGTCCGACCCCTCCGCCGAACTTGCCTTCCAGAACGAAATCATCGCCCACCTGACAGCCGATGGCTGGCTGCTGGGCACGTCCTCGGATTATGACCGGGAGCGGGCGCTCTATCCGGAGGATGTCATCGCCTTCGTCAGCAACACCCAGCCGGAATCCTGGGAGAAATTTACCAAGCTTCACCCGCAGGACCCGGAGAAGGCGCTGTTGGATCTTGTAACGCGGCAGTTGGAACGCGTGGACCCATCGGCGTCCACCAAGGACATGCGGAAATATGGCACGCTGGGCGTCCTCCGCCATCCCATCAAGGATCGCGGCGTCACGCTGCAGCTGTGCCAGTTCAAGCCGGACCACGATCTCAACCCGGCGACGCTGGCGGCCTATGCCGGCAACCGCCTGCGAGTGGTGCCGGAGCTGAGGTATTCGCCGCACGCGAAATACCCCGAAAAAGGCGCTATCGGCGGCGCGAAAGACTGGCGCATCGATCTGGTGCTTTTCGTCAACGGCATCCCGGTGGCGACGCTGGAGCTGAAGAGCGAGTTCAAGCAGTCGGCGGGCAAGGCAATCCATCAATACAAGAAGGACCGCTTGCCGAAGGATCCAATCACCGGCAAGCCCGAGCCGCTGCTCACTTTCAAGCGCGGCGCGCTGGTGCATTTCGCCGTCAGCCAGTTCGAGGTGGCGATGTGCACCCGGCTTGCGGGAATGAAATCGTATTTCCTGCCCTTCAACAAAGGCACCCAAGACGGCGGGGCGGGCAACGACGTGCCGGACGATGGCTCCCACCCGACCAGCTACCTGTGGCGCGAGGTGCTCCAGCGCGAAACCCTGCTCAAGATTCTCGGCCGCTTCGTCCACCTTCAGGTCGAGGAGAAGGAGGATTGGGAGGGACGGAAGTTCAAAAGCGAGACACTGATATTTCCACGCTATCACCAATGGGATCTGGTGACCCTGCTGGTGGACACTGCGGGCGAGGAAGGGCCGGGCCATTGTTATCTCGCCCAACACTCCGCCGGTTCCGGCAAGTCGAACTCGATTGCCTGGGCCGCCCATCAGCTTTCCTCACTCCACGACAAGGCGGGTGAGAAGATTTTCCATTCCGTCATCGTCATCACCGACCGCACGGTGCTCGACGCGCAGCTCCAGGATACCATCTACCAGTTTGAGCACCGCGAGGGCGTCGTCGGCCGCATCAACCGTGAGGAAGGCGAGGGAAGTAAATCCGCGAAGCTTGCCGAAGCGTTGCTCAAAGGTCAGCCGATCATCATCGTGACTATCCAGACCTTTCCCTTCGTGCTGGAGGAGATCCAGAAGAACGCGTCGCTCAAGACGCGGAACTTCGCAATCATGGCGGACGAGGCGCACAGTTCGCAGACCGGATCCACGGCCCGCAAGCTCCGCGAAGTGCTCATGGCGGAGAAACGGGATACCGAGGAGGAAATGAGCGCGGAGGACATGCTCGATCTGGCGCTCGAAGCGCGGCGGGGATCGAAAAATATCAGCTACTTC
>JBILPN010000446.1:0-3740 GCA_044373865.1 Luteolibacter sp.
GCGATGCATGGCCGGTGGACGGAAAAGTCTGAAGTTAGAGCTCCCGCAGAGCACCTGCGCTGGGTGTGGTCGCAGTTCAAGGAAGGCAAGAAATGGCGCAAGCATCTGTCACGCTATCTTCAGAAAGCCGACTGGGTTGGCAACTACTGGCGCGAGTGAAGCTGAGCCGCATCTCATCCATCATTCGTGAAACAGGCACTCTCAAATCTTCAATCTTATGAAAATTCTTGTCACAGGCGGCGCTGGATTCATTGGCTCTAACCTTGTTCGCTTGATCCTGAATCAAACGGATCATGAAATTGTCAATCTCGACAAGCTCACGTATGCAGGCAATTTAACATCGATCTCAGACTGTCTGGAAGATCCCCGGCATGTCTTTGTTCAAGCTGACCTCTGCGACGCTACGGCTCTCCAGGCGATTTTTGAAGCTCACCAACCCGACCATGTGATGCATCTTGCGGCGGAGAGCCACGTTGACCGGTCGATCGACGGGCCGGGCGATTTCATCCAAACGAATATTTTAGGAACCTATCACTTGCTTCAAGCCGCGCTTCATCATTTTCGGGCTTTGCCAGCAACTGGTCGAGAAAACTTTCGATTCCTGCACGTTTCCACGGATGAGGTCTATGGTTCACTTGGTGCAGATGACTCAGGGTTTACGGAGACCACGCCCTATGCCCCACATTCGCCGTATTCGGCGAGTAAAGCTTCATCCGACCATCTTGCTCGCGCTTGGCATGATACGTATGGACTCCCGGTTGTTGTCACCAATTGTTCAAACAACTATGGTCCGCACCAATTTCCTGAAAAGTTGATTCCAGTCGTGATTCTCAAGGCCCTGCGCAATGAGCCGATCCCGGTTTATGGTGCTGGGGAAAACATTCGGGATTGGTTATACGTCGAGGACCATGCTGAGGCGCTGCTTGCCGCAGTTTTCGCCGGCCAGCCAGGAGAGACCTATAACATCGGCGGCAACAATGAACTCCGCAATATCGACCTTGTTCGCCTGCTCTGTCAGATCCTTGATGAACTCCGCCCCCGCGAAGACGGCGGCTCATACCTTGAGCAGATCACCTTCGTCAGCGACCGCCCCGGTCATGATCTCCGCTACGCGATTGATGCTTCAAAAATCAAAAAAGCACTTGGCTGGGTTCCCAAGCAAAGCCATCAATCAGGCTTCCGCAAGACCGTGCAGTGGTATCTCGATCACGAAACTTGGTGGCAAGCCATTCTTGACGGGTCCTATCATTTAAATCGCCTTGGTAAGGCATAAGCTGATAAAATCCAACGATCTTCTCCCTATGAAAGGCATTCTTCTGGCCGGTGGCTCAGGAACCCGGCTCTATCCTGTCACACTTGCGGTTAGCAAACAGCTGTTGCCGGTTTATGACAAGCCGATGATCTATTATCCTCTATCCGTGCTCATGCTGGCCGGAATCCGGGAAATTCTCATCATTTCCACACCGCATGATCTGCCTCTCTATCAAAGGCTCCTTGGTGATGGTTCTCGATTTGGAGTCAACCTTTCCTACGAAGCGCAGGCGTCACCGGATGGACTAGCCCAAGCATTTCTCATTGGTGAAAAATTCATTGATGGAGGTTCCTGCGCACTCGTTCTTGGGGATAACATCTTCTACGGCCAAGGATTCTCTCCCAAGCTTAAGGCGGCTGTGAACCGTTCTTCCGGTGCCACGGTTTTTGGCTACGAAGTTAACGATCCCCACCGCTTTGGAGTTGTTGAGTTTGATGCGCTAGGCAAAGCGATTTCCATCGAGGAAAAGCCTTCAAATCCCAAGTCGAATTTTGCCGTGACAGGACTCTATTTTTACGATTCCAGAATTGTGGAGATCGCCAAACAGGTAAAGCCGTCCGCGCGCGGTGAATTGGAAATTACCTGCGTCAACCGTGCCTACCTGCAACTGGGAGAGCTTCATGTTGAAGTGCTCGGTCGCGGCCACACTTGGCTCGACACTGGAACTCACGAGTCGCTGCTAGAAGCCTCGCAGTTTGTTCGGACAATTGAGCATCACCAAGGTTTCAAAGTCGCCTGCCTTGAGGAAATTGCTTGGAGGAATCGGTGGATGAGCTCCGCCGAAGTTCAGGATGCGATTCAACTGCACGGCAAAACCGAGTATTCCATGTATCTTCAGGCGATGATGTCCGGGAGTTGATTTTTCTTTCCGAACGACTTTTGCTCTGCGCAATTATTTTCATGTCTGCGTTCATTCATCCACTTTCCGATGTTCAGTCCAAGCGCATCGGTGATGCGACGCGCATTTGGCAGTTTTGTGTCGTCCTTCCGGGGGCGGAGATCGGAGTTGAGTGCAACATTTGCTCGAATGTCTTTATTGAGAATGACGTGGTCATCGGGGATCGGGTGACTGTCAAATGCGGCGTCCAAATTTGGGATGGAATTCAGATTTCTGACGATGTCTTTATTGGCCCGAATGTGACATTCACCAACGATCCATTTCCGCGTTCACAACAGCGCTTGGAGCAATTTTCGAGGACTCTTGTTCAGCGAGGAGCATCCATCGGTGCCAATGCCACGATCCTTCCCGGTCTGACGATTGGGCGGGGGGCCATGATCGCAGCTGGGGCGGTGGTGACGCGCGACGTGCCGCCCTATGCCATCGTGAAGGGGAATCCAGCGCGGATTTCCGGATACACCTATGAGCACGAGGTCGCAGCAGCCGCGCATGCGACGGGAGAGCTTCAGCGCAAGCAGATGTTAGGGGTTGGCTTTGTGAAGTTGAAGAAAGCCTCGGATCTCCGTGGTGACTTGTTAGCTGTGGAGCTTGCCGAGCACATTCCGTTTGAGGTGAAGCGGCTTTTTTATATCATGAATGTTCCATCCCATCATGTCCGTGGCGAACACGCACACCGGGAGTGTCATCAGCTTCTCGTCTGCTTGCAGGGCTCTGTTTCTGTGACGGCAGACAATGGAAGTGAGCGAGGGGAATGGGTCATTGATCGGCCAGACATGGGTCTTCACATTTTACCGATGACATGGGCAGCCCAGTATCGTTACTCAAGCAACGCAGTGTTGGCGGTTTTCGCTTCGCATTCGTATGATCCGGGAGACTACATTCGGGACTACGAGGAATATTTGAAAGAAGTTCACACCAAAAATTCGTGCCATGAGTGAAATCAAAGTTCCGTTTCAAAATTTCCGGGCGGCATATCATGAGTTGAAGCCTGAGTTAGATGAGGCTTATCATCGGTTCATGGAATCTGGATGGTATGTTCTTGGAACGGAGTTATCGTCTTTCGAGAGTGAGTATGCCGCGTATTGTGAGGTTGATCATTGCGTGGGCGTTGCCAATGGTCTTGATGCTCTGCATCTCGCGTTGCGCGCGATGGATTGTGGGCCTGGCGACGAGGTGATTGTTCCAAGCAACACTTATATCGCCACTTGGTTGGCGGTTTCCCAGGTCGGAGCAATTCCGATTTCAGTCGAACCGGATCCAATGACTTATAATTTGGATCCCCTCAAGGTTGAGGCAGCGATCAGTTCAAGAACGAAGTGCGTTCTCTCGGTCAACCTATATGGCCAAGCGACGGACTATGACGCATTGTTGGAAATTTGTGACAGGCGTGGGATCAGGTTGGTCATTGATAATGCGCAAGCGCATGGAGCGCGTTACAAAGGGCGGCGTGTGGGAGGGATTGCACACATCGAGTGTCATAGCTTTTATCCAAGCAAGAATCTAGGTGCATTCGGCGAGGCTGGGGCGGTG
>JBILPN010000027.1:0-12682 GCA_044373865.1 Luteolibacter sp.
CGCATGGTTTCAATCAAGCGCGCGCCTGAAAACGAGGTCGATCCTGCCACTGGATGGGACTGCGGCAGAATCTCCACCGCAGCCCTAGAACCAAGCAATTCGATGATTCCCGTGAATCAACTCACGGGAATATCGTGCGCGTGCTGCGCGAAGTCTGGCTTTTTCGGCAAGTGCACTTTCAAGACGCCGCCTTTGAACTGCGCTTCGATTTTCCCACAGTCCACACCTTTTGGAACATGGAAACTCCGTGCATATTTTCCAATGCTACGCTCCACCCGGTGATACTTTCGCGTTTTCTCCTCGGATTCATGCTGACGCTCGCCTTGGATTGTTAGAATATCTTCATCCACCGAGACCTTCACATTCTCCTTCATCACATCCGGGAGATCCGCGGTGATCATGAATTCACGATCATCCTCCGAGACATCCACAGCGGGCGTCCAGTCGGCTTCCATCTCTCCGAAATTCAAAAGTGACAGCCCATCACCCTTGCGGGTAAGAAAGGACTTCACTCGGTTCTGCAATTCTTCCAACTCGCTGAGTGGATCCCATTTGGTAATTTCGTTTTTTAGTGTCATGCGGTTTGCCAAGGTTATGAGGCATGGGAAAGCTAGCACTCACTGCTGTTTTTGATAGCAGCGCCAACCACTCTCCACTCGTCGGTATCATCCTCCGCCCGTTCGATGAAATCCCCTAGCCGCTCATTCGGGTTCTTTAAATAAATCGAGAAACCGGTCTTCATACTCCGCAAACACCCCCAACCGATCCAAGGCCTGTTTTAAAGTGTAGGCTCGGGAACGATCTTGGCTTGCTTGCGTGAACAACTCTTCGATCTGCCTGCGTTCTCGCAGCCCCGGTCCTGGCTTGGGCGCCTCTTCTGCCAACTCGGCTTCTTCGTGCGGTTCCTGCGGTTCATTGAGGCTATGCTCCATCCGCTTCAAAAAGTCACTCAAGGTGTGTTCAACCTTGGCAGCCTGGGAACGAAGCTCTCCAAAATCTAACTTTATTCCTAAGATTTCGGTGAACACTTCAAGCACTGCCAAGGATGCCTTTGGAAATGGAATCTGCGCAAACACATGAGGAATGCCGCCTAGCAAACACCCACCAGACATGCCGCTGCACGCAGCCATCGCCAACAACACCCCATTGAGCCCATTGATGTTTCCACTTTCTAAAATTTGGACTTCATGCTTCCGAAAAATATCCAAGCTCGCTTGATCAATAGCCGCTCCAAAGATCCGCGAGCGGTGCTCCGGTCGCATCGGCGTCGCCATTGCCGCAAACGTGAAAACTCGCTGAACTCCCATCTCTTTTGCATAGTCGATCAGTCTTGTGCAAAACGCTCCACCACGAGCCGGCGGCTGCGCTTCGCCAATGAAGACAATGACGTCATGGCGACCACGCGGATCCTTCCATAGAAACAAGCGGCTCCGCGGCAACTTGCCTGATAGAATCAAGCCGTCTTTTACTTCGATCTGTTCCATGTCGAAGTAATCTGTCGCCGGAAACTCCATCAAGAGGTGCATCCCAAGCTTGGCCATCAAGTAATAGCCCGCAGTGATTGCGACGCCGCCCATGCCCGGCCAGACCGCCAGCAAGGTGGGATCGCGGAGTTTATCCGTTGCCATGGTATAAGTTCGCACTCTCGCGGAAACAGTCAAGCGATGTCTCAGGAAGATAAAGCCAGTTCACACTCCAGACGCACGCATGGCACGGGCATCATGCTTTGCGCACGCGTGCTCATGCAAATTGCAAGTTCACGGTTGAGCGAAATTCCCGAATCCATGCACGCCCCATGGCCCAAGCCGTGGCACTCAATCTGCAACGATGCATCCGCGCTGGAAACGCCCCCAAACCCAAAAATCCGCCGATTGCACCTCGCGCCCTAAGCCATGGCAGTTGAGGCGCGGTCGGCGGATCGACGATTTTTAGAATGTGCTGCCGATGGCAAAATGAAATGCTCCGGACGGCTCATCAAGGCCGCGTGTGAGATTCCAACCGTATTCAAAACGCACCGGTCCAATCGGCAAATCAAGACGCGCCCCCAAACCCGCAGCAACTTCAATTTCGCCGGAACTTAAGCTGCCAGCATCCCGGCTCAGCACTCCGGAATCAACAAACCCTAAAACCCGAAAAGTCCGTCCAAGATGACGCACCAGCTCGGCATTGGCTCTCCACATCGCCTCGCCGCCGCTAGGATATCCACTCACTTTCGGGCCCAGTTCACGATCCGGAAAACTCCGCACGCTGCGCGACCCGCCATTGAACAAACGAAGGTCAATTGGCAAATCCTCACTTCCGCCAGATGGAATCAAAATCCCAAGCTCACCACCCAATCCCACCTGATAATCGGAATTCAGCTTGTGATACCACCCGCCGCTCAAGCCTGACTTCACGTAAGACGTTGACAGGTCTCCTATGGCTGCACCAAGTTCAAAAGGCAAGCTCAGATGCCAACCTCGTGTCGGCAATACCACGCTGTCCCGGCGGTCCAGCGTCTGCATGATTCGTAAAACCGGATGGGTGTAAACCGTTTCTCCCAGCTCGGACAAGGGCAGGCCATCATCGCTGAGATTCACGATCGAATTACCTAGCAGAAGTTCGATTTGATAGATCTCGCCCAATTCCCAACGAATTTTTCCGTCCAAGCCGGATTCAAACGCGCGATATCCCTCGCGATCGTAATTAAGCGCGTAGATTCTCGCCGTCCCGGCAAGATCCGAGCCAAACAACCATGGATCGGTGATGCTAGCCTCACCTAACAGTCCGCGCGCGCTCAACTCGAAGCCTGTATTCAGTCCCCACATTCGCCCGAATAAATTCCGATCGGCATAGGTCACCCTTGTCAAAGGCCCCTGATAGGAATCCACACCCAAAGCTAACGAAATCTCCTTTGCTCGTCCCTCCTCCACATGCAATGTCGCATCGATGCGCTTGTAGCCAACTTCTTCCGTTTCCACGCGGGCGGACGCGAAGGCGCCAGTGGCAAGAAAACCACGCACTCGCTGATTCATCGCTGCTTCATCATACCACTCGCCTTCCAAATGATTCAAGCGCTCGCGAACTGGTCCCGGCAAAGTCCGCTCCAAGCCGACAACGTGGATTTGGTTCAGGCGCACACGCTGACCGAGATCAATGTGAATTTCCGGGATGAAACGTCCAGATTCCAAAACGCTTCCCATGCGGATCTTCGCGTCCGGATAGCCTCGACTTGTAAATGCTTCGACCACATCCATGCGCAGCGCATTCAAGGTTGCGGTCGTCGCAAACTGCCCGACATAGGGTGCGGTGGTCGTTTGCGTTCGGAGCGTGCCACGCCCGTCGGGACTCACAATCCGAGCTTCCCCCAGCGTGTGTCGAGGCCCCTCTTGCACATCGACCGTCAAGTCCACCATGCCCGTCTGCCGCACCACGTTCCGCGAAGTCAATGTCGCCTCCGCCGTCCAATAGCCATTAGCCTTCAGCTCTTGCAAGATCATTGCAATGCCCTGCTGCACGTCGGCTTCGCGAAACGGAGCGCTACCCGCCGTGAGTGGTCGATTCTTCCGAGCGGGTTGTGCATACACCTCGGCCAATAATTTCGCTTGGGCGGACCTTACGCCGCCGACTGTGACAGTTCCTAACGAAAGCCTTTCGCCTTCTTGCACCGTCAGCAAAATTTCGGATTTCCCCAGCACTCGCGCCTGGACGCTGACATTGGCATAGCCATCCTTTCGCAGCACTTGCTCCAGCAGGAATGCCGCATCGTCCGCCCGGGAGGCTGAGGCTTCTTTTGATCGAACGTGCTCCAGCCGACCTGCCATCAATTCCAAAACCTGTGCCTCACTCTTGCCCACCAAGCCCTCAACACGGACGCGTGTCCCAGCGACAGCCGAGACGGCTGTTAGCAAAAACAAGAGGCCTTTCAGGTGCATTTTCATCAATGGAAGGTGAGTCTCCAAATCGCCAAAACCCGTGTGTCACCTGTCGCCCCAACCCCTGCGGAGAGGAACCACCGATCGGTAATGGAAAGCGTGGCCGTGGAAAAGGACTCGCTCGTGTAAGGATCGGCCTCCGCCAAGCTGAAGTCCACGCGGTCGAGCATGGTCAACACAGGCCGCAGGCTCTTGCCAACCCGGAACCGCCCGCGCCGCAATTCTTCGACAAACAACTGCAAGGCGCGTGCCGATGCCGCCTGCGGGTTTTCCAATCCTGAGGTGGTGGTGCCGCTTGCTAACAAAGTCATGATTTCGTGGTCTGGCAGGGGCGGATTGGAAGTCAAAACCAACTGAGGGTCGGACGCGCGCCCATACACATAGCCAGTGACTCGATAGGGCCTTGGATTGGCCGTTCCGCGAATTTCCAGTATTGGGTCAAAACCAGCCTCGGGTGTGAAGATTGCGGTGCCTGTTTGGACCACTAATTTACTAAAAGGCAGGGACGCGGTGAAGTTGCGCAAGGTGAATTTCCCCTGAGGCGCGGGTTTCCCAATCGTCCCACCAAGCTGCATGCGGCCCGTTACATCGCCATTTGCTAGATTCCCGCGGATGATTAAGGGTTCCACTGCCGCCACGCTCACGTCCAGTCCCCAATTGCGGAAAGGTTCGGGAATCTGAGATTCATTGCGGATGGGTGCATCCAACTTGGGCAGCGCAGTCGCGGATTGCGCGGCGAAGGGAGTTCCAATGGGCAACAGTTGAATATCTCGATAGAATATGCTGTCAACTGACTCGACGGATCCAGATAGAACCGCTCGCTCCCACGCTCCGCGCAATCTCAAGTCAGCATTGACCCGTAGCAAAAACAAATCATTTCTCAACACCGGTGCGTGATCCGCACGAAGTCGAAAATCCATTTCCCCAAGTTTGCCAGCCTCCAGTTTGACGAGTCCCTCACCGGTAAAATTCCCACCCGCGACACGCCCGGTGAGCTTGCGCAGCGCGATGGCCTCACGGTTTAATTCGAGCGTTGCCGACAAGCCTTCAAACTTCGGAACTCGCGGATTTTTCATCCCTAGCGAAACATTGACCAGCTCGGCTTCACCTAAAATCTTCGGGTCGCCAAGCTCGCCGCTGACTTCGCAATTGCCCTTCACCCGTCCGGAAATCTGCTCGATTCCCGGGAGGATGCTTGCGAACCGAGACAGGTCGAGCTCAGGCAGATCCAGTTTTCCCTCCACCGGCACCCGCATGAAGCCATCCCGATCCACGAGCCATTGGTGTGGGGAAAATGGCATGCTTGCCGCCAACCGCGCTGGCGGAAAATCTGGAGCGCTCACTGAACCCTCCAAGCGCATGGTGCCGTCCTCCAAGCGCAGGGTAAGGCCTAGCTCGGCGGGCGGTAAATCTGGGTGCTCAGATGAGCGCAGTTGGCTTGCTTCTAACTCAAGAAAAACACTCGGCTTTGCATAGGTTCCGGCGAGCTTCACTTGCAGCTTGCCGGTCGATCGCTCATCCAAACGCGCCAGCGCTGGAATCCACTCTTTCAGCTGGCCGAGTGATGGTTCCTGCGACTGAATGGAGAGATGAATCGGCCGCTGATCATCATCCAACAGCGCTCTCCATTCTCGAAGATCCGCTGGCATTGGGAGCGAGGCGGTCCCTTGTGCAAGCTCCTGCCCTTGCCGACTCCAGGCCCAGTCCCGGACCGTTAGCAAACGCTGTTGCACGCTCGCGCGCAAGCCAAGCGTTTGCTCTCCCATGCTCAGGCGAAATTCCGCAGACTCAACTCCCTGAGGCCAATTGTAGCGTAGGTCGCCCGATGCCTCAAGCGGCAGGATTGCACCCTCACGCCGCCACTCGCTTTCCCGCAAAACAAGCTCTCCTCGGTGGGTCCCGGCAGCCAAGTCGCCATTGCCGCGCCAACTGCCTGTTAGTCCAATGCGGTCTGCGGATTTCCACTTGAAAGCCCTCAACCATGGCTCGTAGCGCTCGCTGGCAAATTCCTTGAAATCCGCGCTGGCCTGGTAAAGCCTTGTCCCTTGCTGATAGCTGAATTTTGCAAAAATTCCATCCGTTGTTAGTTCGGTTTCCAGCAATCCATCTGGCCGCCACAAGCCAGATAGGTTGAGGCTGCTCGCGGTCTTCGCATCCTCTGGCACGAGGGCGATATTTCCGCGCAGTTCAAGCACTTGATTTTCGGCATGCGCAACGGTGAATTCTCCACGCACGAGCGACGCAGGTGGCTCGACCTTGCCATCCATCACATCCCATGCAGTGGCAACCTTTTTCAAAAGTGCTGGAAAATTGACGGCACTGAAGTCTCCGCCAATTTCGCCGAACTCGATGCCGCGCTCGCCAGACCTGCGAAGTGCTGCGCGGGTATTGAACAAAAACTCACTTTCTTGGATCATCCCACGGCCTGTGATCGAGCTATCATTCGCCTGCAAGACTCCATCCAGATTCAATTCGGACGCATTCCAATCCTCCCACGTTAGATTTTCCAATAAAACCCGACAATTCCCCTCCACCAAGTGCGTTTCAGGCCACAAATTTTCTAATTCTAGCGAAAATGAGCTGACTTTCGCCGCGATTGGCAACGCCACGCCAAGGCGGTTCCAGGTCTCTGGCAAGTCGAGGCTTCCCTCAACGAGATCAAGTCGCGCCGACTTGAAGTCGTTCATGAAGGTCACCGCGAAAACTGCATCATCCACGCGAACTTGCAATTCCGCACTCGCCTCCCCGACGACTGGCAATTGCAGTTGAATCTGCTGCAAACTGACTCCTGGCAGCGGGTCAATTTTTGAAATTTCCAGACTTTCATTCCGCCACAACAGGCTGGATTCCTGCGCGGACCAGACCCGACCTTCCGCATCTGTGATCGCTCCTAACTTGATCGAGAATGCATCACTCCCTGGGCGGTGAGAAATTTCGCTAGAGCTGAGCTGAAACACCGCAGCCCCTTGCAGGTTTTTCGCGACGACTGAAACATCCGAAATCTCAAGGCGCATGGGAGCCAAGCGCGAATGCAGTGCGCGTGCAGTTTCAGCGAATTTTCTCAAATCCAAATCCGTCGGCTTGTCATCCCGTGTGGCACCCAGCACCAAATCAAGCCTCCCACCCACCACCGACAGTCCATCCAGCCGACCACGTAACAACTCGCGCCAGCGGTATTCCGGCTCGACTCGCGCAATTCGCAAGCCTCCGATTGTGGCTGGCGCTTTGATCTGCAAGTCCCTCACAATCAGTCCCCCAGAAAAACTCCCTTCAACTCGGAAATGACTCTGAATCCCGAGTTTACCGGCGAAATAACTGACCACCCTCGGCGCAAGCAGGCGCAAGCCCGGGCCATTCAACCAGAGCAGGATCAGGGCCACGAAGAATGGTGCAAACCACCAAAAAAATCTGCGCAACGCTCGCCTTGAGCGCGGTCGAGGATCGGCAGAAATGGTGCTGGTATCGGGCAAGGTAGCGTGATTCTGCCTCAATCGACGATCCCGAGTCAATCTCTGGCTTCTCTGGATTTGCCAAACCCGGAAAATCCCCCTACACCCATGCGCATGGAACCCATTACTTTCCTTCCTCTTTATATGCAACGCGTCTGGGGCGGCCGCGAACTCGAGCGCGTTTACGGCCGCTCACTGCCGGATGCCCAGCAACCTTTCGGTGAATCTTGGGAAATCGTGGACCGCGAGCCGGAGCAATCGATCGTGGATCAAGGCGAATTTGCAGGACGCTCGCTGCACGAACTTTGGTCCGAAATGCGCAGCGAAATCTTCGGCGATGGATTCCTAGATCATCCGCGATTCCCAATTCTGATCAAGATCCTCGATGCTCGGGACGATCTTTCCATCCAAGTCCACCCGCCCAGCCATCTTGCTCCCCTGCTCAATGGCGAGCCAAAAACCGAGATGTGGTTCATCGCGGATTGCGATCCTGGCGCGAAACTCTACGTCGGCCTGAAAAATGGGGTCACACGCCGCGACTTCGAAAACTCGCTTGCCGACGGCAGTGTGGCGGATTGCGTCCACGCTCTTACGCCGATGCCCGGCGACTCGATTTTTATCGCGTCCAGCCGCCTCCACGCCATCGGAGCCGGCTTTTTAATCCATGAAATTCAGCAAAACTCGGACACCACCTACCGCGTGTTCGACTGGAATCGCCTCGGTCTCGATGGCAAGCCACGCGATCTTCACGTTGCGGAGTCGCTCGCAAGCATCGATTTTAGCGATTTTGAGCCGCGCATGGATGTGCCAGTCGATGGCACGCTCGCAGCTTGTGATTTTTTCAAAACTGACCTCCTGTCGCTCGCTCATGGCGACGCGGTCGAGAGCCCGCAGCAGGACCGCTTCTCGATTTTATCCGTCGTCGAGGGGGAATTGCAGAGCCCGGGGGGACGAAAATTTGGTAAAGGAAGCTTCCTCCTCATCCCACGTGCTGCGGCACCCTTGCACGCACTTGCGGCGTCTAAAGTCCTGCAAATCACGCTTCCCCGCTGAAATTTACGATCGTGCCCCAGCCCGCCTCCCACGGAAATCGAGCGACGCCGCGCCCCGAAATTTCTCGGAAATATCGAATCGCCTTGCCAAGTCCTAGGAGCACAAGCTAGACCGTCCCGCCTTGAATTCATTCCGAGCTCACTGCCACGCCACGCTGAATCCCCGCGCCACGCGCAAGATCGGCAAGGCACTCGGGATGTTGAATCAAGCCGCCGTGGTGGAATGGTAGACACCCCAGACTTAAAATCTGTTGTCCGTAAGGGCGTGCCGGTTCGAGTCCGGCCGGCGGCACTCTCCACTCAGTTCCATCGCGCGGTGTCTCTTCGGTCACCTGCAATGGGGCCGCCACGGGTCTACACCAAAGTTTGGGGGCAAGGCGTTTTTATGGAGTTTCAGGTCAGTGGTTGATTTTTGGTTTTCATCCGCATTGGGCGATGACGCGAAGGCGGTAGTTCTGGAAATTCCTGAAGCCATACGCGCGGCGTTGGATCAGCTTCATCTTGCGGTGGCCCGCACGTTCCGCCTGTGGCTGCGCCACCCATTCAGGGAAAAAGACCGCCGACGGGCAATTCTTCAGGGCCACGGATCCGGCCCATGCCAGCCTAGGGCAAGGCCCTAGCAAAAGATTCCCCCGCGATGCCGAGCCCTGTAGGGGCCCACTAACGGGTGGACTGGCCGCCGCAAAATCTCTCGCCCCTTCATGGCTAAATATTCTTTGTGATCCTGACCCAGGCCGATGCCCTGGGCTGGTATGATACACCCCGTTGGGGCTGAAGATTTGATATCAATCTCCCCATTCGGAACTCGGAACTCGGTATTCGGAATTCGTCATTTTCCTCACGCACCGCCCCTTCAGGGTTCCAATTCTTCAGGGCCACGGGCCCGGCCCATGCCAGCCTAGGGCAAGGCCCTAGCAAAAGATTCCCCCGCGATGCCGAGCCCTGTAGGGGCCCACTAACGGGTGGACTGGCCGCCGCCACTCGCTTCGCGCTGCCGATACTCGCTAGGGCTGAGGCCATGGTGCTCGCGGAAGGCCTTGGCGAAATACTGACTCGACTGAAAGCCGCAGCAGAAGGCAATTTCCGTGACTCCCCTTTGCGGATCTGTGGTCAGCATGCATGCCGCGTTTTTCAAACGAATCTGGCTGAGATAGGAAATTGGAGTTAGATTGGTGATCTTCCGGCAGAGCGTGGAAAACTGCGTGCGACCCAAGCCACAGGCATCGGCCATCGATTCTAAGGTCCATGGCTCGTCCAGGCGCCGGGTTAGATTTTCCAAAAATAGGCGCACCGTCCGGTCACCGCTGGAAAACGATGCATCAAGCTTGGGATTGCGTGACTCTAATAGTTCAGCGAGCAGGATCACCAGCTCGTTGATCATGATTTTAAGCCGCGCCAAGTTCATCTCGTCCACCCCGCGCGCAACGATCTCGTCGAGTCGTGAAAAACACTCGCCGATCCTGCGGTCCCCATGCCAGACGGGATCTTCGTTCTGCCGCAGCGTTTCAGTCAACCGATCCAACCCGGATTTAGGAAGGAGCAGCCACTTTGGCCATTGCCATGCTTGGTTAGGGCGACGCACGCCAACATCCAAGATAAGCCACGAATAATGACAGGCCGGCACATTCGGCTTGCCCAAGCGGTGCCGCTGCCACGGGCGGGTGATCGTGAGTTCCCCAGCCTCAACGGTTAGGGATTTTTCGCCGACTCCAAATGGCAGCCGCCCTGCGGAAACGTAGCCTATTTCAATACCCTCGTTGCAATGCCATCCGAGGCCCCAATCCTGTTGGCCCGGCGCGTTCCAAAACCCCGCCATGCAAAGTTCCTTCAGTTCGTTTCCCGGCAGGCGCGTGCCCGGGTAGCCGCCCCGGCTGATCGCTTCCAGGCGCAGCCCGCCACTCGCAGCAGCCCACTTGAGCGGCTCGCAGGTGTCGGCGTGAAACAATTCCCGCTCGGTGCGGAAGGTGCGGCGTTTTTCCATGGGTTCCGCAGAGGTTTACCCATTTCAGGAAAATTTCGAATGGGAAAATTTACCAGTGGGAAGAGTTTGCAAGCCTTCACTCCGGCGGGTTGCCGGGCCGAGTCATGGTTTTCACCCGGATTTCGCAGGCTCCCGGACCCATGGTCAGCAGGGTGTTGCGGCCGATGACCGTGGGTTTCGCCACGTCGCCGTTCAAGACCAGCGTGGCCGCGTCCACATCTGGCAGCCGGAGATCGGCCTTGGTGCCGTCCGGCACGGTGAAATGGAGATGCCATGCGCCGTTTTTGATTTCCCATGCCACGGGAACCGGTCCGAAGGGCGTGACCACGACCCCGCCGGCTTGTGTTAGATCCGCAGGGCGCGGGTTGATCACGATCCGTTTGTTCTCCAACGGTTCCTCGATGCGGACACCGAGTACGAAGGAGCTGAGGAAATTGGCGGGGATCGAGCCGTAGTTGTGACAGGACTCGCTCATGCCGCCGCCCTGATCGTTGACGAATGACTCGCTCAAGGTGCCGGCATCCTGGAGGAAACGGACCATGTTGCTCCAGCGGCGGCGGGTTTCACCGATGGCCAGGCGGTCGGCTTCGGGCGTATCCATCCGGTAGAGTTCGGTGAAGGCCCAATAAAACATGATCGGCATGTCAAGGCCGACGCGTTTTTCCAGCAACTCGCGGTAGTTCCCCTTCAGTCCGACGGCCAGCCCAGCTCCCGGATTCCTGAAATTTGTGAGAAACCACGCGCGGGTGGCCGCCAACCGGTCTGGGGGAACGATACCGCCGTAAAGTGCCATCAACTGCGCGTGGACCGACGGCGGAAGCTTTTCGCCATCGAGCAAACCGGCGCTGTATGCTTGTTCGCGTTCGTCCCAGAGCAGCGCGTTGCAGGCCTTGGCGAGCGAGTCTGCGGCGGCGGTGTATGCGGTGGCTTGGGCGGGTTCGCCGATTTGCCGGGCGAGCCAGGCAGCATCGTGCAGGGCGTGGTGGAAAAACGCGTTGATGTTCGCGCCCTCGCAGGTCAGATAGGCGATGGGATTGTCAAACGATGTGTATTCGCGGGCGAGCAACAATCCCCGGGGCGTGACGCGGCCAAGGAACCATTGCATCTGCCGGAAGAGCACCGGCCACATTTCCCGCGTGAAGGCGGTTTCTCCTGTGAGTTCGTGATGCCAGCGCAGGGATTCAATCCATTGCAGCGCGTAATCGTCGATGAAATGGTGTGGGTCTTCGGCACCGCGGTCGGTCGGGAAGGTGCCCGGCAGGCGTCCGTCGGGCATCTGGCAGACGGCCGCGTCAGTGAGCAGCTTGCTCAGCGTGCGCGGATCCGGGTGGATTCGTCCGCCCTTGCCATCGGGTCCGGCGGCGGCAATGCGCATGGTGTGGAAACTTGCCTTGCTGCCGTCCTGCACCCATTCGTTGCGTTCGCGCGCGTCGGAACCGTGGGCGTCGTCGGTGGTGACCTCGATGGTATGGACGGCCATCTCCCAGAGGCGGGTGAGCATCGGGTCGCTGCATTCAAAGCGGCCGACGCGTTCGTAAGGGTAGCGGCGTTCGGTCATTTTCAATCCGAGCAGTTTCACCCGACCTGATAGACAACGGATGGTGACGTAGCGGGCGCACCATTGGTCGGCGGCGAGGAAGGACTGGCGACCGGCGCGCGCGGTATAGGTGGTGCCGATGCCATAGGTCTCGGCGGGTTTGCCATCGATGAAACGCAGCGCGTATTCGATTTGCAGCACGCTGCCTTCGTCCGCCTCGATTTCGACCGCGGGATATGCCATGGCCATGCGGCCGAGATCGATTACGATGAACTCCGCTCCGGCGGAGGGGCCTTGGTGGGCCGGATGGATGTTGGTGGCGGAAAGCGCGGAGAAACCCGTTAGGTCGGCGCTGGTTTTCCAATCATCGGGCACCGGGCCGGTCGCGCCGCGGAAATCCCGGGTGCCAAGGATGAGGTTGCCGTTGTTGACCATCGAGACGAACAACCCGGCGGTATGATCGCCACTTTCGAAATCCTCCGCCTCGATGGCGAGGACGTCGCCGTCGGCCACATCGAGAACGGCGGTCCAGCCAGATAGAAAATCATCGCTGCGGGCGATCTCGCGGCCGTTGTGGAAGAGCGTAAAGCGGTTGTCGCAGAGCACCTTGATGGAAGAGCCCCGGCCTACACCGAAGTCGGCGTTACTCCAGACGGACTTGAAGCGCACGATTTTCGCCGGGCCGGGTGCCCACATCCACTTGCCGGAGAACCCGCCGGGGTAGGACCACGGGCGGGTTTCCCCCGTCC
>JBILPN010000028.1:0-12665 GCA_044373865.1 Luteolibacter sp.
GATATAGTGTGCCGCCATCACCACATGACTCGGAGAAATCAGTGTGGCGGTGCGAGAGTCATTCCACGAAACTCCCGTGAGGTCGAGCGCTGATGCCCAGTTCCGCCGCCATTTCGACGGCGCTTTGGCTTGGTAGTATTCAAAAAGCGCACCCTTCTCCGCCTGCGCAGGGAGAAAACCCAGAGCGCCGCGGCTGCCATCCAGCGTGCCGGAAACAAAGGTCGGACCGCTGCCGCCACCGCAACTGACCAGCAAACCCGCCACCGCGAAGAGAATTGGAATTTTCATGGCCGAGCGATACCACGCATCCGCCGCAGTGACAAGGTCCCCTTCTCCATCAGAAAACAGGAAACCAAGCACCCAGAATTCGCCTAAAAACGTCGCTTGCCCACCCACGCCCGAGCCAGACGCGAGCGACTCAATGCCCAGGGGCGCACGCCCACCGGGGTCACGATTGCCTCCGTGTCGCCGAGGCCCATGCGGCCTCAGCACTTCATAGCCTTGAGCGCGATAAACATTGGAAACTCCTCCGCCGCGCGATGCTCCGCCTTGCTGAAAGGACCTGATTGGGAGCGCCGGTGACTGTAGAGTTCCTCACAAGCAACGACTCCCAAGCCGCCTTTCCCCATGGCGCTGAGCAAGTCGGAGAGCGGCCGATGGTAAAAATGCGTTTGCTCCCCGGTGCCCTTGCCCGGGTGAGTGGTGATCGGAATTTCCAGTGGCGTCGCATAGCTATCCAAACGCCGAAACTGAATTTTCTGGTCAGCGTCCCAGCCCCAATGCGTCTTGCGAGGAATGCGGAAACAAGGGTGCATGAAAATCATCAAAGCCCGCCCACCCGGCTTCAGCGCGCGTGCGACGTTGCCAAACATACCGACAATGTCCGGCACATCATGAACGGCCATGATGCAGGTGGCAGCGTCATAACTCGCATCCGCCCAAGCGCCCGGCGCACAGGCATCCACAACACGGAAGGAAACCCGCGGGTCTCCAGCATGGCGAGTGCGCGCTGATTCAATCAACCGCGGACTGGCATCCACCCCGGTGAATTTCCCGATTTTTGCTTCCAGCAGCGGCCGGACTAGCACGCCTTGACCACAGCAAACATCGATGACCGCCTCGCCCGCTTGCGGGGCCAAGATCCGCAATGCGGCAGGCAAAATGACGTTTTGGTGATAATCCGAGCCGGACTCGCCAACAAGCTTGTCATACCAAGCTGCCACAGGATCCCACCCACGATCCTTCGCGGACGGCGGCTTATTGCCCGATGGTGGCCCGGGACGGCGGCTTTTGGAGGCGTGAAATGGGCGGCGCGGCGGTGGCATGGGTGGACGATAGCCGGAGAAAACGAATGCCAGCAAGCCATGACATTTGCCTTGGAAAATGAATCGCGAATCCGCCGAAAATCCCCCAGGCTGCCGCCGTGATACCGCGCCTCGTCGTCCCAGAAATTCTTGATCACTTGCCCGTGGACGACCCCGAAGCGCAGCGCAGCCGGCGCGACCTCCGGCGCATCAACTTGTTGATGGGCAACGAGCGGTGGATTTCTCGAAGCCTCCGGAAATTTCAAGACGCGGCGCAGCACGGAATTACAGAAATCGGTGCTGGCGACGGCGACCTGACCCGACGCTTGGCGCGGGAATTTCCTGAAAGCCAGCTGAGCGCCTACGATTTAGCCCCACGCCCCGCCCGCTTGGACCCACGGATCGCCTGGCACCAAGGCGACGTTTTCTTGGCTGCAGCCCCCAGCCCCGGCGGCGTTGTCATCGCCAATCTTTTCTTGCACCACTTTGAAGATCAAGCACTCGCAGAGTTGGGCCGCTGGCTGGCTGGCTGCGCAGTCCTGATCGTCAACGAGCCAGACCGCGCGCTCTTGCCACACGGACTCGGGCGATTGCTGCACCCGTGGATCAACCGGGTGACCCGCCATGACATGCATGTCAGCATCGACGCCGGTTTCGCAGCGGGAGAGATCGCCACCGCCTTGGGCTTGGCTCCCGGCGCGTGGAAAATCGAGGAAACTTCCTCATGGCGCGGAGGCAGACGCGTGATAGCGTGGCAGACTTGATACGCGAAATCACGATCATCGGAGGCGGTCTAGCGGGATTATCGCTGGGAGTGGCACTGCGGCAGCGGGGCATTCCGGTGACCGTGCTGGAAGCAGGCAATTACCCGCGCCACAAAGTCTGCGGAGAATTCATCTCCGGCGTGAGCCGCGCCACGCTCGACACGCTCGGTATCTCCGGCTTGTTCGACGACGCGCTGCAACATCGCACCCTGAGCTGGCACCAAGGCGGGCGCTTGATTCATCGCGATACCTTGAAATCACCAGCCCTCGGAATTTCTCGCCACTGCTTGGACGAGCGGCTACGATTGCAGTTTGAAACGCTGGGTGGACGCCTCTCAACCGGTGTGCGCGCGCGCCCCGAACCGCGCGACGGCCTCGTCTGGGCGGCCGGTCGGAAGCCACGCAACGGACCCTGGATCGGCCTCAAAGCACATGTCCGCAGCCTTCCCACCACGGCCGATTTAGAGATGCATGCGGGAAAAAACGGCTACGTCGGCCTAGCAGCCGTGGAGGATGCTTGGACGAATGTCTGCGGGCTTTTCCGGCTCGATCGCACACTCAAGGCCAGCCCGGGAGATTTGCTACCGCGCTACATTGAGGCCGGTGGAAATCCGAATCTGGCAGCCGCCTTGCGCGCTGCCGAGTGGCGGCCCGGCTCGTGCTCCGCCGTCGCCGGGTTCGCACTTGGCCGCCAAACCTTGCCACCCGGCCTGCTCGGTTTGGGCGATGCGGAAAGCGTGATTCCACCCTTCACTGGCAACGGCATGTCGATGGCATTTCAGGCTGCGGAATGCGCCATCCAGCCATTGCTCAACTGGTCTCACGGCCACGAAACTTGGGAAAATTCTGCCGAATCCGTGCGCACCAGCCTCCAACACAATTTCCGCCGCAGATTGACGGTCGCACACTGGATCCACCCATTCCTAACAATTTCCTCAATCAACCAATGCTTGGCCAGCCTCTCATCCCTCCGGCTGCTCCCTTTCCATTCCGCGCTGCATTTGCTGCGCTGACCCCAATTTTCCTCATGCACCTCCGCGCCCTCGCCACCGCCGTTCCACCCCGCTCCTACACCCAAGAATCCTGCTGGCAGGCGATGCAAAGCGGCGACTTGCTAGGACGGCTCCGCCCGCGTTCCGCCGGAATTTTAGAAAAAGTCCTCACGCACGGCAGCTCTGGAATCGAGCGGAGAAACCTCGCTCTCCCGCAAATCGACGCCGCATTCAGCGAGGACGCCGAGACCTTGAACCGGAACTTTGAGCGCGAGGCACCGCCCCTCGCAAGCGAGGCGCTGCGCAGCGCTTTGGAAAATGCCGGTCTCCGCGCGAGCGACTTGGACGCGCTATTTCTCTGCACCTGCACCGGCTACTTGTGCCCCGGCGTGACCAGCCATGTGGCCGAGCAGTTGGGCATGCGCGACGATGTTTACCTTGCGGATCTCGTAGGTCTGGGTTGCGGCGCAGCCATTCCAGCGCTGCGTGCCGCCCAAGGCTTCCTCGCGGCGAACCCCGGGAGCGTGGTCGCGGTGGTGGCGGTCGAAATTTGCTCCGCCGCATTTTTTGCCAATGACGAGCCCGGCGTGCTGATCAGTCTCTGCCTGTTCGGCGATGGCGCGGCGGCGACGATTTGGACCGACACCGGCGCGCCAGGCAGCTGGCAGGCCGGGCATTTCACCACCACCCACCTGCCCGAAGAACGCGAAAAAATCCGCTTTGTGAACGCCGCAGGAAAATTGAAAAACCAACTCCACCGCGCAGTGCCCGGCCTAGCTGGCGAGGCGGTGGCCAAGCTTTACGCAAAACGCAGCGCCGAGCCAGACCAGGTTCTGGCCCACTCCGGCGGGCGCGACGTGGTGATGGCGCTGGAGTCCGTGCTGCCCTTCGATCTGTTTGAAACGCGCGAAGTCCTGCGCCAACACGGCAACATGAGCAGCCCCTCGCTCCTCTTCGCCTTGGAAAAACGCCTGCAAACTCACGGAACTCAAGACCACCGGCTGTGGCTCACCGCTTTCGGCGCAGGATTCGCCGCCCATGCCTGCGAGCTCTGGCGCTGAACCACCTGTCAGTCGGTCGATTTCTCCAACTCCTTCACACGCGCCTCGAAAAACTCCTTCGCGCGGGAAGTTTCCTCAAAGCGCCGCTTCAAATCTTCAAAATCCTCCACTGCCACCCCGGCGCTCATCCCCTTGAACTCCTCACGCAGCGCCGCAAGCTCGGCCTTGGCCGCGGCAAGTTCCTGGCCCAGCCGCTCGGTTTCCGGCCCGCCAGCCAAGGCCAGCTTGAGCTCTTGGTGCAAGTCCGCAACTTCCTTGGCCGATCCTTGCCGCGCTGCCTCCAAGCGGGAAATTTCCTGATCGCGCGAGGAAATTTCCGCATCTTTGAGACGCAACTGCTCCTCAAATTGACCGCCAATCAGGGCGAGTGAATCGGTGTCCCGCTTGATCCGCTCGGCGATGGCCTCGACCGCCTCGCCCTCCGCCAAACCACCCGCGCTGCCGCTCGCCGCTCGCTCGCGCTCCAATGACGCGCGGTGGGCGTCGATCTCTGCTTGCAGCGCGGCGATTTGTGAATTCCCGGCGGAATCGCCCTGCGAATTCGCACGCCACAAGATGAAAACCAAGACCGCCAACAGGCCGATGATCACAAAGGCCAAGCCCGCATTCGGCGGGCCAGCCGATTTCTCAGCGATTACCGGAGTAGCCTCAAGTTCCGGGCTGTCCGCTCCACTTGGGACATCGGCGGGTGCTTTCAAGTCTGACATGGCCGCAGAGTGCCTGCGCAGGGCTCCACCTGTCAACCGTGCTGCACCAAGCGCGCAAGCTAGCCCTAGGGCGTGCGCAGAAGACGCAGGAAATCCGAAGGACGATCAAACAAATAATCCGGCTTCGAGGCCGCAAGAGACTCGCGGGAATTAAAACCCCAGGTGACTGCCGCGATCGGAATGCCCGCCTTTTGCGATGCCTTCACATCGCGCAACTCGTCCCCAATATACAGCATTTCCTCGGGCCGCAGTGAGAAGGTCTTGCGGATCGCTTTGAGGTGCTTCGCCTTGCCGGTGAGCTTGGAGGTGGAGGAAATGAAGTCGAATTGGTCACGCAAGCCATGCGTCTCCAAAAAAAGATCGACGTTGGCGGTGGCGTTAGACGTCAGGATCCCAAGGCTGTCCGCGTGGCGGCGCAACTCGACGAGCGCATCCGCCATGCCAGCGATGAGTTGAAGCTGGGTGATATTTCCCCGCATCATGCCAGTGCCCCGCGAAATCAAGGCTGGAACTCGCCGCTTTGGAATATTCAGATGATTGAGCAAGTCCTTGAGCGAGAGGTGTCGCAGGGAATCCAACTCCTCTTCCGCCACTTGCCGAATCCCGTAGTCCGGGGCGATGAGATTGAAAATCCGCCGCGTCTCGCCAAGCGTGTCAGCAATCGTGCCATCGAAGTCAAAAACCAATGTTCTGTGGATCATGGAAGCGTCCTTTATACCCGGCAAATATTTTTAAACCAGCGGCAAATTTGGGTGGATATCGTCACACAAAAGCGAGCTCTCACCGGCCAAATGCCGGAGCAAGCCCGCGAAGGCAATCATCGCGGCGTTGTCAGTGCAAAACTCGGGCGGCGCGACGGAAATTTCAAAGCCCTCGCGAGCGGCAGCCTGGTGGAAGGCGAGGCGCAAGGCTTGATTCAAACTGACTCCGCCCGACAGCGCAATCCTGCGCCGCCCGGCCTGCCTCGCCGCGCGCAAGGTCTTCTGCACCAAAATCTCGATGACTGCCTGCTGGAAGGATGCCGCGAGGTCCGGCACGCAAAGCGCCGCCGTTTCACGCTGCAAGGTGTACAAAACCGCTGTCTTCAAACCGGAAAATGAAAAGTCAAGGTGCGGCTCATGCAGCATCGAACGCGGGAAATCATAGGCTTTTGGGTTGCCCGTGCGCGCGACTTTTTCAATCTCCGGTCCGCCCGGGTAAGGCAAACCCAGCATTTTTCCAACCTTGTCATAGGCCTCTCCCGCAGCGTCGTCGCGCGTCCCACCCAGCTTTTTGTAACGCCCTGCCGCCTCGACGTCTAGCAGCAGCGTGTGACCGCCGGAGACGATCAAAGCGACGTGCGGCGGCACCGAGCTGTCCGCAAGAAACGGCGACAGCAGGTGGCCTTCGAGGTGATTGATTCCAAGAAATGGACGTTGCAAGGCGCAGGCCATGCCCTTGGCCGCCGTGCTGCCGATCAACAAAGATGAGGCGAGCCCCGGACCCGTGGTGGCAGCAAACGCGTCGATTTCACGAAGGCTGACCTTGGCGTCCACCAAGGCCTTTTCCACCAAGCCCCTCAAATGGAGCGAGTGGTTGCGGGATGCCAACTCGGGCACGACGCCGCCGTGCTCGCGATGCAGCTCGATTTGTGAGGAAATTTCCGAAGCAAGCACCTCCGTCGGCTCGCCAACCGCCCCGCGTACAATCGCGACCGCGGTTTCATCACAGGAAGATTCTATTGCCAAGAGCAGTGCCACGCGCAGGTTCTTAACGGAAAGCTACGGAAAAAACCGAACAAAAAATTTCACTCAGACAATCTTCGCCTGATAGACCGTGCGATCGGCCGCGCGGAAGAATCCATCCTCCGCACCGCGCTTCAGATAGCCCAGCGCCCAACGCTTGCCACCGTGCGCCAGCGGCGAAATGCTGGTCAGCTCCCCGACCGCCACCCCATCCGCATTTTCCAAGGGCCCAAGCGCCAGCGGAACCTCCTCCGCAAAACGGAAGCGCGACAAATACCGGTTTACCTTGCCCGCAGATTTGACCCGCGAAATCACCTCCTGGCCGATATAACAGCCTTTTTGATAGGACAAATCCGTTGGCTCAAGCCGTGCCTCAGGCGGCAGCATGCCCTCGCGCAACTCCGCACCCCATGCCGGCACTCCATTCCCAATCCGGAAGTCCTCCAAGCCATCGCCCGCCAACTCAAGCGATCCCTCGGGAAACTCAATTTCCAGAGATGCCGGGACCCACCAATCCGTGCCATCGACCCCGAAACGGTTCGACGCACGCGCGATCACAGCTGCCGGGGGAGCGCCCACCACGCCGGTGAAATGCACCAACCGGAAGCTCGAAGTGCGATCGGCAGTTTCCACATCATCGGCAATCAAGTAGCGGGTGAGCCGTGCCTCCAAAGCCTCCGCCCAGTCCGCCAAGCCCTCGACCCACACCACCTCGGGCTCCACGGCCAGCAGGCGCACACGGAATTGGAGCTTCGCCTTGGCATCCGTCACGCAAGAGGACAGGGAAACGCCACTTCCCACCACACGCCGAACGTCCTGGGTGAGTTGCCCGTTTAGAAATCGCACCGCATCCGGACCGCGAAACTCAAGGATCGCTGGGCTTCCAAGCTGAATTCGGTAAAGCGGTGTCACGCGGGTTTGAGGTAGGGTTGTGCTAAAACCGAGTAATCCAGGTCACCCAGCCCGGCGGCCGATAGATCGGCCATCCGCTGAGAAACTGCCGCAATCGCCGGCGTGTCCAATTCCGCAGATCTTGCAAGCGCGAGCATGTAGCAGCTGTCTTTATGCATGTTGGAGAGTGAAAAATGAGGATCGAAATTGCCTGCCACCATGCTTGGAAGTTTCATGCCGCTCAACACCGAGGAGGATGCGTTTTGAGAAACTGCCGCCATGAAACAATCCGCTGAAACCCCATGATGCGTCGCAATCGCCAAGCCCTCAGCCAGCGCTTGCACACTGCATGCAGAGACCAAATTGGTGGCAAGTTTCACCACCGTCGCCGCACCGACTCCGCCACAGAAAAGTTGCGCCTTTGATGTGGCATCCAAATAACCCTTCAAGCGCTCCGCCAGCGCCGCATCACCACCGATATAGTAAATCAACTGGCCCGCTTCCGCCGCGAGCTTGCTGCCAGTGAATGGCGCATCCAAAAATTCACAAGCACGCGCCACACAGAGTTTTTCTAACCAAAGCGTCGTCTCCAAATCAACCGTCGCGTGATTCAAAACCACCTGCCCGGGTTTGAGAAACTCCGCAATACGAGCGACCACCTCACGCACGGCCGGCCCATCTTTCAGATAGATCGAAACAATCTCCGCACCCTCAATGGCGTCCTCGGGCACGGATCGCTCACCCGGAAGCTGCTTGGGCGTGCGGTTCCAGCAAGCTAGCTGCCAACCCGCGGCAGCTAGATTCGCGCAGGCTCGCGAGCCAATGATGCCAAGTCCCAAAACCGCAACTCGCGCGCCCTTTGAAAAACTCATTGTTGGCGCTCCAGTGCGAGTTCCACCAATTTCGCCGCCTGCTGGCGAATCTCAGCCATCATCTCGACCGTCGGCTCCGCGCCTTCCTCCAACACCATTTCCGTGCGCAAACCCGCAAGCAAATCGCGCATCGCCAGATAGTTCGGCCGCTCGGAAATCCGCGGTTCCAACCCGGCAACCGACTCGGTGTAGTAGTCCGCGATATCCTCGCGCATCACTTTGCGTGCACGCTCCACAGAAAATTGCTTGTCCACCGCCACGGTAGAAACTTCGAGCGCGCGGATCCAACCGCCCAGCGAAATGAGATGCGCCAAATCCGCATCGCGCAAGGTCACCAACTCGGCCTCCACATCACGCTGGGTCGCGGACAATTCCTTTTTTAACTGCACGACATCCTTGTTTTTCGCGCTGTCCAACAAACTAGCCGCATGGCGATTCACCCGGTCACCCGCCCCCAAGGCCTTGCCATATCGGGTCAAATCCTTGGCCAATTCCTCCACTTTGTCCAATTGCTCGGCCTGAACCACCAAGAACCCGTCCGCAATCAAAAATCCCAACTCAATCGCCAAATCCGCACGATCTTGCGACATCCGCGCTGGCATCTCACGCGCAACTTCAGAAATCGGAAGCGGCATCAAAAACTGCAAGGTGTCGAACAATTTTGAAATCGACGGCGCAGTAAACTCATTGACCGCCAATTCCTCCCGAACATGGGGATCATCCAATAAATCCTTCGGAATATCCGGCTTCGGCTCGACAATGGCTTCCTCAGCCGAAAGCGGGAGAATCAATGCGGCGATGGCCGCCAGCAGGCAATTGCAACTCAGTTTCACGGGCGGACTCTGCCACCGCCCGAGCCTTTCGGCAATCGACAAAATTCACAGAGCTCGCGCAAACTCGGGAAAGTTTCCAACCCGAAACAAGCCCGAAAATTTGATTTGCCAAGTCCGCTTCGCTAGCGCAGCGTCTGCGCATTGGAACGACGGAGCGGTGTTTCGCGTCGAATTTCCGAGATTCCCTCTGGGCTAACGCCCACTTGCCCTGCCGGGCCTTGGACGCTTTGAAAAGCAATTCGAGTCGGTGGGCTTGCAGGTTCGTTAGCCCCCAAACTTGTTTATCAAACACATTTGTTTCACTTTTTCTCATCCATCTTCGTCACGCACGCATCCGAGCCACCAGCTTGGAGTGACTGCAATCCACCATAACCACATTTTCAATCGCGATCGCCCGCCACATCCTGTGGCTTCAGGCCATCCAACACAGAGCAAAAGTCGATGCCACTGAATGCAGGATCTCCAACAAATGCGCCGTCAAACCCGCACTTGTTTCCCCAAGCTCAATGCCACGACTCCACCGCATCAGCGACTCGAACCAAACCCCTTTAACAGACCCTGGATGAGCACCAAAACCAACGAGGATCCTTCGCCCAAATCGAAATCAAAAGCAGCCAACGGCGACGATTCCACCCCCGCCCGCAAGCGTGCAGTGAAAACCGCAGCCGTCAAAACTGCCGCAAAAAAAACCGCTGAACCCAAGACCACCGCAAGCAAAACCGCTGCAAAAAAGGTCGCAGCCAAGAAGGTCGCCGCGAAGACCCCGGCAAAAAAAGCCGCTAAATCCGCCGCAAGCCCGGAAATCACTCCCGTTAAAAAGGTCGCAGCAAAGAAAACGACGAAAAAGGCCGCCGCTGACAACACGCTTGAATTGCCGTTTCTCACCGAGACGCCCAGCACCCCGCGCACCACTCGCCCAACCCGCGTGAAAGCCGCAAGCAGCCCGCAACCTACCGCCAGCGCGCCCGTTGATCTGAACCCATCCGCCGAAGAACCACGCCGCTACGGCCGTGTGCCAGGCGGCGGTCGCATGGCCCCTCCGAAAGCTGTGAGGCCAGATGCTGGGCCAGTCGCTGCACCTGCCGAAATTCCAGTCCAAGCACCACCCACCATCCGGGTTTCGACGCCTCCACCGAGTTCTGAAAGCTCCCCTGCCGCGCCAACTCCGCCGCCAACTCCTTTTCCTAGCTCACCCTCGGACCGCCAACGTGAAACTCCTGCCCATGAGGGACGCCGTGACGAGCGCAGGGAGCGACAAGGCCAAGACGGCCAAAATCGCAATTTCCAACAACGCGACCCGCAGCAACGCGAGGGCCAAGCCCAAGGACAAGGCCAACCGCAAACGCGCGAAACCCGCAGCAAGCGCCGCCGCGACAAACGGAAACGCCGCGCCGGCGAACGCAATGATCAAGGCGGACCTCCACCGCCCAATCCGCAAGCCAATCAACACCCACGCCATCGCAACGATGGCCCCGCTCACCCTCACCACGGCACTCAAGGTCACGAGGGCGAAGACCGCAGGTCCGCTGCTCTCAACGGCCCGAAAATCGAAACCAATGGCATGCTTGAATTGGCCACCAAGGGCTTCGGCTTCCTCCGCGTCCCGGGAAAAAATTTCGAACAGGCACGCGATGATATTTTTGTCACCCCGGAACTGATCCGCAAATACAATCTCCGCGTCGGACAATGGCTACATGGATCCTATCAGGATGGCCCCCGCGGCCCTCAGCTTGCCGAAATCACGCTCGTGAATGATATGCCTCCCGAGGAGGCTTCGAAACTCCCGCATTTCGACGAACTCAAGGCAATCAACCCTGCCAAACGCATCAGCTTCGAGACCAGTCCCGAACGCTTCACCACCCGCGTCGTTGACATCATGGCTCCCGTCGGGCGCGGCCAACGTGGCCTCATCGTCTCTCCTCCAAGGTCTGGAAAAACCACTCTTCTGCTTCACATGGCCGAGGCCATTCGCGAAAAATACGAGGACACCATCCATCTCATGGTCGTTCTCGTCGATGAACGCCCGGAGGAGGTCACCGAGTTCCGGCGCGCGCTCCCCGGTGCCGAAATCTACGCCAGCTCCAATGACGAGCAACCGCGCAACCACTGCCGAATCGCTGAGTTGGCCATCGAACGCGCAAAGCGTCTCGTCGAAGCTGGCAAGGATGTTTTCCTGCTGATGGACTCAATCACCCGCCTTGCCCGCGCTTACAATAGCAACATGAACAATCGTGGACGCGGCACGGGGTCCGGCGGCATCACCATCGGCGCCTTGGAAATCCCACGCCGCCTCTTCGCCGCAGCTCGCAACACTCGCGGTGGTGGCTCGCTCACGATCCTGGCAACGGCCCTGATTCAAACCAACTCACGCGCCGACGAAGCGATTTTCATGGAGTTCAAAGGCACCGGAAATATGGAACTGGTCCTCGACCGGAAAATCGCGGAAAACTATATCTATCCGGCCGTTGATATCTTCAAATCCGGCACCCGCCGCGAGGAGCTGCTACTCCCTGAGCACATGCTTCACAAGATTCATCTCATCCGCCGTGGACTCTCCGGTCACCGCCCGGCCGAGGCAATGGAGCGGCTGTTATTTTTCCTCAAGAAGTTCCCAAACAACCCGCAAATGCTCTTGGAGATCAAAGGATAGCCCTCTCAGCAGGCCTGCCTAGGCAGTCACTTTTTTCACGAAACACGCCTTCAACCCGATCGACAATCCGTCCATCTTGCACGAAATTTCGTGGTCTCCATCGACCAATCGAATGGGCTTGGACTTGGTTCCCACTTTCAAGACTTGCGAGGTCCCCTTGAGCTTCAGGTCTTTAATCATCGCCACCACGTCCCCCTCGACCAACACGTTGCCATAGGCGTCTTTCACCACCCGCTCAGCGCCCGCCTGCTCAGCTTCTTCCTCCTCCAGCCACTCGTGCCCGCAGGTGACGCACTCTAAACCTTTCGCGATCTTCAAAATTTCAGTCATTCCACACATCGGGCAGCCAGTGTCAGTCATATAAAGGCAGCAAACTCAAGGCATCTGCGAAATACAAGCCCCTTCGCAAACTCTTCAATCCCAGCACCAGCCTCACTCTCCATCCGTCAGCTCAACCCTAGCTGAATCGCTTTCGCTACCGCCCCCGACAGGTTGTGCACCTGCAACTTCCCATAAATATTCCTAACATGCGTGTCCACAGTATGATAGGAAACACCGAGTTTCTCCGCAATTTCTTTCTTAATCAAACCCTTGGTTAGAAGCGACAAGGTCTCGCGCTCCCGGTCCGTCAAATCCGTCTCCGCTTTTTCCGGCTTCACGGTATTGAAGGTGGACAGAATCATCCGAGCGATATGACTGTTCAAGGGCGCTCCTCCGTCCAGAGCTTCATCAATGCAACGCAAAATCGTCTCAATACGATCCGCTTTCAATAGATATCCACCTGCCCCCGCCGCCAAGGCCTGCAACACGACGGGCTTGTGGTCATACACGGTTAAAACAAGAATCTTCGCCCGCGGATATCGCCGC
>JBILPN010000029.1:0-12648 GCA_044373865.1 Luteolibacter sp.
CTCACTAGAATGCCAATCTTTGAGAAAATCGGGAGGGGGTTTGTTGCGTCAAAGGGGGGTGCTTTTGCGTCGTTTTTGCATCACTCGCGCAGCGACTCCTCACCCCATCAATGACCGGCTGCACCTCCATCCTCTAGACCCCGACCTCCTTTCGACTCACAAGCCGCGTGCGCTAGGGATCAAGCCGAAGTCCGATTTCAGGAAAAACCTCATGAAGCTCGGGAAATTTCGACCGAATCCGCTCGATACCCCCGACAGATCCCATGGTCATCCACCGACTGCCGAAGGTTCCCGACAAGCGACTTGTGCTGACCACCGGCAAAATGCGGTAAGTTGATTGAACCGTGGACGATCTTCTTTTCATAAGGACCGCCGAAGCAGCGCTTCAGACAAATTGACTAACGAAAGGCGAGCCGCCCAACGTGGTGGTTAGGATTGTTCAACATCCGTTTGTCCAAAGAGACTAATTTCGCCCGGTCCCCGAGTTGGTGCAATTCAATCCGCCCTGCTCCAACTCTAGGAAACTCTTATAATGTGCTACCGAGCCGTCCAGCCCAGGCGATGCAGGCGTCGCTGGCAAACTAAAATACTCTCCGAGATACAAGGACGGGCAAAGTGGACTTGCCGCCAGCGAGCGATATCCCACCCAAGCCTTTTCATAACAGGAAACCGCATCCCGAAGTTCTATCATGTCATATTCCCCAGCATCTTCGCCGCGCTGCCCGGCAATCAAAACACGCCACCCATGATGGATCAGCTCGAAAAGCCGCCTGCCGTATTCCGCAGAGACCTTCGTAAACTCACCGGTGGCCCCCATCGGCCAAGAAATCGCTTCCGCAAGCGCGGAAATTTCCTGCCAGATCCGTGCAGCACCGGCCTTCTCCGCCAGCGCCTCGTCGAGCCGACCACTTTTTGATAGAAACTTCAGAACCAACGCCAACTGCTCGATTCCTCCGAGCCGATCATCGCGCATCCAGCAAGCCGTCGGCAACACGGCCCCCTTCAGTTCACGATCGAACGCTTCACAGTGGCGTCCACGAAGAACGCCTCGCGCAGAGAGTAAGCAAAGCTTCCGAAAGCGCGCGGCATCGCTTGCAGTCAGCTGCAACTTCTCAACTGCGTATTCATGAAATATCTCATCCTCCGAACGTGTCGGATTCTCAACATACCGCGCTAGCACATAGGCGTTCAAGTCAGGCCACAACTCATGCGAAATATACGGCCCATACCAACCACCACCACGTGACCAAGCATAGATTCCCACAATCAACGAATCTCCCAGCAAATCCCGCAAACCAATCTTCACCGAATTCTCCTCAAAGCCATGGATCACCCCATCCATCACATAGTTCGGGAAAGCCCCCTTCCCTTCATACTCGCGCTGGCACTGCACCTCGATAATCTGCCGATGCTTCCCACGCGTCAGGCATTCGTTGACTTTCACATGCCGCCAGAAATCAAGCGCAGTATGCTTAATCGAAAACACCAGATTTTCGTGAGGGGCGATCCGATCTGTCACTTCAAGATAGTGATCGGCACAAGCATGCAGTTTATCAGGAAAAATATCCCAAGTTCGAAAAAACAACATTCTTTGATGCTTTACACAGATTTCCTCCCTCAGAAATCCAATCAATCGCACATAGGCATCGACCTGCGCGGAGGTCCAAACTGGCCCAAACTCTTTCTGACCGAGCGTCTCTTGGTAGAGATAAGTCGGCCCCCATGCTTCTCCCACCCTCGGAATCGGGCTATTTCCCAGGTGATGCGGAGTATCAAAAAGATAAGTCTCCCCCACGCGGATAATGTAGCCGTCCACTTCTGGGAAACGCTGCGCAAGCTCATCGAACATCACCCGATGAATCTCGAGCGTCATCGCCCGATCCAACAGGATGCGCCCGGACTTGGGATCACAAATCTCACTGCGAAAATGCTCAACCAGACGCTTTGGCAGCACAAACAAGTCGATATGATAGAATACTGACAAGCCAGCCGCTTTCGCCGCAGCAATTTCCCGCTCAATGCCCGGCGTGAATTCATCCAGCCATGCCCTTTCCTCAGATCCCGCAGGAAATAGATCCAGCCCAAGCTCATCAAACGTGACGATACAATTGATGTGCTTGAAGACCTGGCCATTGAATCCGTAATCCACAAGATGCGCAGGTTCGAGAAAGCGCGAGTGAAACGGCGCTTCTCCCGGGTTGTGGTGGACCATATCTAAAATGAAAGGTTTCATGAGTCAAAAATCATGCGTGAAATTTTTCTGGAGTGCTGGGCATTTGTTGTAAAACCACCGCACTGAATGGCTCCAATTCGACTGTATCAGAAACACCCACGCGACTATCCAACAGATTCCGATATTCCCCGCGGAGTTTTAGCGTTTGCCGCTCCGCAGAGAAATTGATCAGATGCAGATTCTCCCCCTCAGGCCCGTTGGAGACCACCGATTCCACCATCGGTGAACTGCTATTCATGACCTTAGGCACGATGCCACACTCCGGTAGAATTCCAGCGATCCACTCGCGCACCAACTCCGGAGGCGGAACCGTTGCGACATAATACACCCTGCCCTTGCCCCACTGATTGACAGTGATGGCAGGAGTTCCAGCAAACCAAAGATCAGTGTAGGCAAATAACGGTAAGGCACCAGTCGGCTTAATCACCTCAAAAAGCAGTTCACATTCGTAACGGGACTCCGCCCAATCGCCCGCAAGAGGCGCGATGCCTGTCGTGTTCGTTCCGCTCAGTGCATGTTGTTCCTCGATTTCAATGCCGCACCATTCGTGCATGAATGCAGGCAGCGTCTCGCGATGCAGTGCATTATCATCATTTCGAAGACCCGACTGAACGGTTAAAATGAGCGTTCCGCCGAGTTCAACATAGGTCCGCAAATGCTTGCTTCTTGATTCATTCATCAACAAAAGCGACGGAGCGATCACCAACTTGTATCCAGCAAGATCATTCTCCGGATGAATTACGTCTGCACCAACATGATTCTCAAACAAGGCTCGGTAATACAGATAAAGATGCCGTTGATACCGAAAATCTGGGTGCGTGTGACCATCAGCCAGCGCCCAGTCGCAATGATAGTCACGCAGCAGAGCGACTTCCGGGCGCGGGCATGATCCTGCTAGAAATTGATCTAGCGATTGGATCTCACGAACCGTTTTCTGAATTTCAAAATAGCGGCGGCGCGGTTTACCGTCGCACTCCAAAACCGCATGCATCAAGTGCTCGATTCCGGCGGAGAACTGACGCCAGTGAAACCAGATCACCGCCTTCGCACCATGGGCAATTTCCTGATGCGTCCACACGTGCATCAAGCCAGGACCCGGAAGCTGTCGGCGTGGTCGGAAGGTTCGCCCAGTCTGCGCCTCGGTCACCCAAAATGGCGAGCCTTGCAAACCGCGCATCATCGAGAGCGCGAGACTCGCCATCGCCGGATGATAGACCTGATCCTCCGAGTTCCCGTATTCGTTCTCCAGCGTCCACGCCATTGGATAGTTATCGACCGAGACGACATCCAAACAGCTGGCCAATTGATGCAAATCCAGATGGTAGAGAAAGCCGCTGGAACAGATGTTATGAGTGATGATTTTATCCGGCGAGATCATGCGGATGCTCTCCGCTTGAAGACGTGCGTAGTTGAGAAACGAGTCGGAAAAAAAGTGATAAAGTTCCTGAATCGAAGTCGGGTTGTGGTCAACCTTAGGCAATACAACCTCGCTGAAACGGCGATAAGTCTGGCTCCAGAACGCCATGCCCCAGCGCCGGTTCAATTCCTCAATGGTCACGAATTTCCCTCTCAACCGTTCCTGGAACCTCCCCGCGCAAGTTTCGCAGTAACAATGCGGTTGCTCTGCCATAAACTCGTTGTCGAGCTGATAGCCAACGACATTGGAGTTCGCTTTGAACGTCTCTGCCAATGCCGTGACAATGCGCCGCGTGTAGCGATGATATTCCACGCTGTTGACGCAATAATGACGGCGTTTGCCAAACTCGCGACGCTGCCCGTCCGACAGGGTTTGACAGATCTCCGGATGCTTATCCGTTAGCCATTTTGGCGGTGCAGCGGTGGGCGTGCATAGCAGCGACCGGATGCCGTAGCGTGCGAGCGTCTCGACCGCATGCTCCAACCAGGAAAAATCAAAACACCCGTCGTCTGGCTCCATCCGACTCCAAGCAAACTCGCCCATGCGCACAACATTGAAACCCGCGTCCCGCATCAATCGCGCGTCGGTCTCCAACTCAGTTGCCTCAAGTTGCTCGGGATAGTAGGATGCCCCAAAGTAAAAATCCCCGCTGGTATTTGTTGGATGCTGCTGGATCATTTCAAGTGATGGCATTCGCCGATGGATGTTTTTCAAAGGGGATCGTTTTGCTCTCTCCAGAGCCCAGCAATTCGACCTGACAAGCTAGCAATGCGTTCTCCGGCAATGGTCGAAGCACCTCTAGGTGATTTTCAGCGAAAATCCTAACTCTTGCTGGCGAGGATGTTGGATTGCTCACCTTCACCAGCATCCGCACTTCATCCTCTGATACAATTTCTGCAATGACGTGGTCGAACGCAAGCACCAAGGAGCGGTCCGGCTGCACGTAGAGCCCGGGAATCTCGATGGTGGTTAGCATCAACGATGTCTCCGCCCAAGTCGTCATGCGCAGCGTCTCGCCGATGCGCTCCGGCCCTTCCCAATCGCTCATGTTGACCCGTTCGCACATGTGGCCCATGACTGCATCGCCAAGTGGCTTGTTCGGATGAGGCAAATACTGCGGCAAGCCGTGCGCAATGTCGTGCAACAGATTCAGCGGGAAAAAATCGCCGGTGGCACGGAACAGCTTGAACAAGCCAAGACCTGACAAGGTGCACAGTCCCGGCGCGGAATGCTTATTCTGCGTGTTCGCATACACGGAACCGTTTGTGCGAACGTCGGCTTTTCCAAACATCGAATCCGGTGGAAATTGAAAATCATAAGAAACCACCCAAGTCGAAAACTGCCGGGTCGCCTCTCCTGCCCGCACGAGCCATTGATGATCACCGCTTGCATCATGCAGCGCGACGTAGGACTCGATCAATGCCGCCCACGACTCCGAATCCGGATTCTGCAAGGCGTCGCCCGGCCCCCCGCAACTCAAGCCGGCCCGCGTGTAGGTTTGATAAAAATATTCCGCTGACTCCACCGCAATCTCAAGATAGCGCGGCTCACCGAAATAGGCGGCGGCCAGCGAAAGCGCAGCCGGGGCGATGGCCGCACTGGTGGATCCTCCGACGCGAATTTCTCCTGTTAGTGAATCGATAAACTGTCCAAACTGGCGATTTTCCTGCCAGAGTTTCACAAACGCCTCGCAAACCCCGCGTGTGCCGCTCCGCCATGCAGGCTTCACCTCAATCCCGATCTGCTCCATCAAAAGAAACTGTTTGATGATGAAAAAAACCGTATCCGCGCTCTTGCGGATGAGATGCCAGTTCTCCGTATGCGGTTTTCGAATATCGCCACCAAACCACTCATTGCCATTCGCCCCGCTGTCCCAAAAGAATCCGGAAGGACTAATTCCGTTAGGAAACAACCAATCAAAATTCCGCAGCACATTTGCACGCGTAACTTCATCACCCGCAAACAAAAGCGGATAGGTGCTGATCATTCCACCCGTCCATCCGATCTGCCAATCCTGAAGAAAATTCTGCCGTGGCCCCACCGAGTAATAACCGTGCTCCTCGACAAAGTTGTCACGATTGAACTTCTCTTCTTGCAGGGTAAAGCAGGCGGAAAACGGCAGGACATTGACCTTCAAACCGACCGCAGGCTTCCGTATTTCCGCATACTTATCGAACAGCGCTTGCACCTCCGGCGCGGGAAATGAATCCATGCGGAACTTGATCACCACTTCATCACCCGCCTTGAAATCCGCCGGCACATCCACCGATGGAGCGCGCATGTCGCAAAGTCGATAACTGAACAACTCGCGGACCACGGGCGCGGTGATCGACAGCACCATCTTGTCGCGCCCGCGATTTTCCTCGATGTCGATGCCGAAGTCACCAAGCGAATTTCCCTGTTCGGTTCGCAGTAGAAATCCACGCCCGGTTTGATCGGACTGAAACCCGACGCACGGCACCGCCATGCTTCCGCTGCGTTCTTGAATGCGCGACGGGCCATCACGCTCATTGAGCTTTGGAATATCAGTCACGATGATTGGCTTATCCCGCCCGATGTCATCCACAAAACTAAGCTTGGGCGAATACGGAATGCGGCGCGACAGGAAACGATTCCCCGCATACACGGCCGCTGGCATCAACACATAGTTTTTCGGCGACCAATCGGAAAACTCGATGTCCACCGAAACACTCGCAGCTCGGATTTCACCAGAAACACATTTGAAAACGATCAACACCTCACGCCCATCCGACTCGCCGGCGACTTCACGGGATTCCAGCCTAACCCGCCATTCCGAACCCGCAAGTGACAGCTCGCTGAACGAGTCCGACAAAGAAACCCGCGCTTGGTTCGTTAGCAAATTGTAGCGCTCTGGCGCGTATTGATTCAACCGTGCGAAAACCTCACCCTGGCAAAACGTCATAACTCCTCCACAGGCTTTTTCGGAGTGAACACCGTCAGACCTTCAAGATTCTTGGTTTGCGGCGAGAACAGGCTGCACAAATACCCCATCACCATGCAGGAAAGAATGGCGACCGGCATGTAGGTCGCCCAGTGGAGCGGCGTGTAGAGCTTTACTAACAGCGTAATGACAATGCTCGATATCGCCCCGCAAACCGCTCCAAACCCGTTCACACGCTTGGTGAACATCCCAAGCGAGTAAACTCCGACAATTCCGCCACCCATCAGCGAGACAATCTGGCTCCAGACCACCATCAGCGACTTCGGATTCGTCCCTGCTAGCAACAAAGCCATGCTGGTGCCGACGATTCCCACCACGTATGAGGTGATTTTTAAAGTGCGCAGGCGCTGTTTGTCCGTCGCCTTCGGGCGAATTTTCGGGTAGAAATCCTCCGTATAAATCGTCGCCACGCTATTCATCGCGCTGGCCACAGTTGCCATGGCAGAGGCAAAAATCGCCGCGATCACCATGCCCGCGAATCCTGGCGGCATCGCCTGCGTGACAAACAGTGGGACAATCTGGTCATTCTGCGCGGTGGGTGAAAACTGCTCCGGATGCGCCCGGAAATAGCTGAAAATCGCGATGCCAAGCACGTTCGACAAAATCCCGATGAGGATTCCACAGGTGACCTCCATCGCCGACACCCGCCGCACTTCATGCAAGGGCGCAGAGAATACCCGCTGAATGATCGGTTGGTCACCCGCCTTCACCACCGTGAATTGAAGCATATAACTGACCAGGAGAATCCAAATGGCAGGCACCGTCACATCCCAGGTGACCAGCGCCATCTCGAACTTGCCATAATCCTCACTCGTTTTCCAAAATTCACCGAAACCACCCGGCAGGCTAACAATCGCCACAATCACCATTGCAAGTGGTGCAATAAACTTCAAAACCCCTTGAAAAACCTCAGTCCAGATCACCGATTCAAAGCCACCAACCGCAGTATAAATCGTCGTGAGAATCCCCATCAGAAGAACGCTCCAAAAGACACTCATGCCGGTGACCGAAGCAATCGCGAGAGCGGGCAACACCAAAACCACAGCGGTTCTGCCAATGGTTTGAACCGCAATGCATTGCGCGCTTGCGATGAGCCGCAATGGATTGTTGAAGCGACGTTCGAGGTATTCATACGTCGAGGTGATTTCCATGCGCCGCAGCAAGGGGAAAATATAGTAAGCGGTGATAAAATACGCCGGAACCAAAGTCGCAACGACTGGCAAGGTCCAGACGAGATTCGTCGCGAATGCCAGCGCCGGGATCGCCATAAAACTGATCGCACTGGCACCGGTGGCAAACATGCTGATACCAGCGGCCCACCACTTCACCTTGCGATTTCCGAGAGAAAATTCGGCACTCGATTCCTGTTTGGCAAAGTAGAACCCGATGCTCGCAAGAATTACGAAGTATCCGACCACCACGATGTAATCAATCATCGCCAATTTTCTCATCATCCGCGGAAAGCTGACTTCCTGAGTGGATTCCCGCCCGACCATCCAGAAGCCAGGATCCATTTTCAGGGCCAGCGAATCGGCGACAGGCAGTGCCTGATCCGAGGGACACCATGCATCCGTGACCGTATGATATAGTAAGGGATGCTCGGTTGAGGCGGGAGTCGCAGGAACTGGAGGCAGCGTTAGAATGCTCTCCTGTTGGACTCCTCCGACGAGGATCACGCTGGCCTGCCCTAAAGCGATCGCAGAGGCACAAGCGAGAGGTTTGGGCAGATCGCTCACCCGCTTCCATCCGATATAGCTTGTGGCTTCGATCGGCTGTGGTCGATAGACCCATGCTTCCTGAGAGACCCGCATGTCTGGTGCAACACCGCCGAACACACAGAGCATTCCGTATTGCTCGGTCACTGCAAAGAATGCCCGTGGCGAGTTCGGAAACGTCTCACCTTCCAGCCATTCCTTTGCCGTCACTTCGTCGGCAAGATTGAGCTTCCACAACTTTTTTTCAAACACCGCTGGCTCGATTGATGAAACACCGCCGAAGACGTAAAGCGTGGTGCCAAGCATCGCTGCACCACCACCCGCGACGGCCTGTGGCAAGTCTGGCAGGCGCTCGGACTTCAGAGCGCCGGACTCATCCACGCTCAGTAGCAAGACACTCGCAACCGCGTTTCCATCCAATTGGCCACCTGCGACGATCAGGCGCTCACCCCACTGCGCGGTGGCGGCCCATGCCGGCACCCTTAGCTCGGATTGCTTCCAAGATTTCCCGCTGCCTGACTCCACGGTGTTAGGGCAAATCCAAACTGAAAGACCAGCGTCCGGGCGACTTGCATCGGTGAGAATTGCTGCTAACAAATGACCTCGCACCTTACCCAAAAATCCACCTTGAGACGGACCCGGAAGCCCGGGTGACGCTACGGACTTGAACTCGATTTTTTGCGCCATGCCCGTGACTTTCTCTGCCCTAGCAACACCGGAAAAAACGGTGAGAAACATGCAATAGGCAAGGGCCAAGCGGCGAACGCCCGCTCTCCAGTCGGGAAAATCGTTGGGGTTTTTCATGAGTGGTTGTTTCGTAGTCGAGTGATCGCGCCGGTAAAAGTGCCCACCGCCATTGCGCACCGAACCGCAGGCCAAGCCGTGAAGCTTAGCCTGCAACCTGACGCGTTCTTGCATCGCTGATGTTCTTAACAAGTGATGAGTCGCTTCACTAGGGCTGAATTGCGTCATTCACGGTGGATTTTGCGTCGTAAAGTCCGGAATGGCAACAATCCGCGCTTCCTCCTCTAGGGCCAATAGAACCCAAGTCATCGATTCTTGCCAGCCGCCACATTCCCGGTATCGACAATCTGCATGGCGCGCACTAAGCATTTCTCCACATGAATCTCCTCCACGGCGACTGCCTTAAAATTCTGCCAACTCTCGACGCGGAATCGATTGATCTCATCGTGACATCGCCACCCTACAATCTTGGAATTGACTATCGGAGCTTCAAAGACACCGCACCGCGCGCGCAATTTCTTGCTTGGTGCAAAGATTGGGCCGCTGAGTTGAAACGGGTGATGACGGCAGATGCATCGTTCTTTCTCAACGTCGGTGCCGCGCCAGCCAACCCGCTGCTGCCGCACCAACTGATCCTCGCTCTGACCGATGGCGAAAACCCGCTTTTCACCCTTCAAAACACCTTTCACTGGGTCAAATCCATCACCATCGAAACCCGCACCAACGAGACCATGAGCGTCGGCCATTTCAAGCCGATCAACTCCCAACGTTTCGTCAACGACTGCCACGAGTATTTGTTTCACCTGACAAAATCCGGGATGGTGCCACTCGACCGCCGCGCCGCTGGAGTTCCCTATGTTTACAAGTCGAACATCGCGCGGTGGGGGCACACCGGCGGTGCCGACTTGCGCTGCCGGGGAAACACCTGGTTCATTCCCTACGAAACCATCCAATCGCGCGATCAAGAGCGCCCCCACCCCGCGACCTTCCCCGTCGCACTTGTCGAACAGTGCATCCGCCTCCATGGGAAAGGCCCCCAGACTCGACTGCTAGACCCATTTCTTGGGATCGGCAGCTCCGGCGTGGCCGCGCGCGCCCAAGGCATCCAAGCATTCACGGGCATCGAGCTGGATGCATTCTATCTGGAAACTGCCCGCCAGAGAATCGCAGCGCAGGCCACAGAGCTGAACCAAAGCCCAGCCCCAGCCCCAGCCCCAGCCCCAGCGCAGCAAGTGCTAGAGCAAGCACGGCCGGTCCAACATCAAGGCGAGCTTCTGCCCGCCCTGTTCGAAGCGCAAACTGACAAGCCTCAAGCCAGTTCCAAAAAGCGCAAAGGTCGGCGCGAATCGACTCCGCCAGCCTCCTCCGCGCCTACTCCTTCAGATACCCACTGAGAGACTCGCGCAGCGTTGTGCGAGCACGAAACAGCAAGCTCTTCACCGCTGAAACGGAGAGTTCGAGCACGGCGGCGATTTCCTCATAACTCATCTGCTCATAGCGCCGGAGCACCACCGCCATGCGCTGCGTTTCCGGCAGCGCAGAAATAGCCGCATCCACCGCAGCCTGCAATTCCGCCTGCAACAACTCCGCATCTGGCTGACGGTCCGGACTCGCCTCTAGCAAATAATGCGAATTTTCCTCACGTTCATCCGCAGAAACCTCCTTCTTCCGGCTCTTGCGCCGACTTTCATTGAAAACCAGATTCCGTGTGATGGTGAACAAATACGTTGTGAACTTCGCATCCGGTCGGTAGCGCTTGGCATTCCGCCAAATTCTCAGGAAAACCTGCTGCGCGATGTCCTCGGCCTCGCTGGGATTGCCCAGCATTTTTGCCACCGTGCCAACCACCACATGCTGGTAGCGCTCCACCAGTTCGCGAAACGCCGCATGATCCCCGGTGCCGATCCTTTCCATCAGCACAAAATCATTGGCACCGCGCTCTGCCGCTTCCGAAGTGGGTTCTTCTTCCATGCTTGGAAAAAATCGTGTCGCGGCGATGTCGGCGCTCAACATGCCGGATCCAACCTCAGCCAGCGCATAAAGTTGCGAAAATTCCGCCCGTTTTCAGAGCAAAGCCGCCCTTGCCCACGCCTCCACCTCCGGATCGAGAAAAAGCTCCTCCAAGACCTCACGCGCCCAATCCTCACGCTGAGACAAGCGGTGCAGCATCCGCCATGCCAGCACCTGCACTGCCGGAGACTCGCTCCAAACCACTTCCGCCAAGCACTGCCACTCGCGACCGGCCAGCCGCTTCGGGTTCTCTAAAACTTCGTGGCACGCCTCACTCAGCAGCAAAATTCGGCCCAGCTCCGGCTCAACCGGCACCGGTGGCAGCTCGTAAGCGCGCAGTGGCACCCCGGCTGCGCCAGTGATTTCGCACTTGGACTTCGCACGCCGGGCCAAGTCTTTGCCAAGCGCTTGCAAGGCGCTTACCCGCGCTTGGTGATTTTCAAAACCTTTTCCCATCTGGAAATTTCCCTTACAGCAGCCCTTGTTCGCGCAGCTGCTCCTCCACCTCATCGTAGGCCGGCGCCACGATGCCGGCATCGCGGATGCGCTGGATTTTCCGGCGCACACCGACCTTGCTGCGTGGGCCGGTGACCAAGTCCGTCACCCCCCCGACCACGAAGGGCAAGAGCGCCGCAACGCCAATCACCCCCAAGCCAATGCCGATCCCGCGGCGCGCTCCCGGATGCATCAAATCCCCCAACAATAGCCCCGCTGCTGCGCCCAAGAGAGCGGGTGCGGTGAGGGCGCTGGTCTCAATCCATGCCGGATTTGTTTCAGAATACTCGTCTGCCATGAACGACGCTTATGCGGTTTCACGATTCACGACAACTCTGGAAAATGAAAAATGTTGCAGATTCCCGCTTTTCCTCATGCCCCATTTCCGCAAGGCTCGCTCCGCAATGCCTTCCCCTGAAAATACCTACGCCCTCATCCTCGCCGGTGGTTCTGGCACCCGCTTCTGGCCCCTCAGCAGAAACTCCCGCCCGAAACAACTGCTCGATCTCTTCGGAACTGGCACCTTGCTCGAACAAACCATCCAACGCCTGGATGGCCTCGTCCCCCTTGAGAATATCCTGATTCTCACGAATTCTCTCCAAGTCGAAGCGGTCCGCTCCGTGGCCAGCATGCTCCCGCCAGAAAATATTTTTGCCGAGCCCGCCAAACGCGACACCGCCCCCGCCGTCGCACTCGGCATCGGCATCGTCGCCGCACGCAATCCTGAAGCGGTGATGATGGTTCTCCCTGCCGACCAATTGATCCAAGACACCGCCGCTTACCAATGCGTCATGCGCGACGCTCTCGCCACCGCGGAAAAATCTGACGGACTCGTCACCATCGGCATCCGCCCGACTTGGGCCTGCCCATCCTACGGCTACATCGAACGCGGCGAGCGCGCCTACATCCCCGGCCTCACTTGCGAGAACCCACCCGTCGAGGTGAAGCGCTTCCGCGAAAAACCCAACCCCGAACTCGCCGAGCAATTCCTCGCCCAAGGCATGTTCTCATGGAACGCTGGAATGTTCGTTTGGTCGCTCCCCACCGTCATCGAACAACTCGCAAAATACTC
>JBILPN010000447.1:0-3719 GCA_044373865.1 Luteolibacter sp.
AGCGCAGGCAGATTCAGCCATGCCCGCGAGCCTCTCCGTGATATGATTCTTGCCCGAAGTCGTGGAAAGTTTGCTAGTTTTCAGTGTTCAGGGGAGAGAAGGGAGAGAAGGGAGAGAAGGGAGAGACGGGTGAGCGGCGAGCAGGGGGTGGGCATAGCAACAGCACAGACCTTTCCGGCCATCGATTCCAACCGTTCGGTGAAGTCGTTCCGCCCTGCTGCTGTGATCATCAGGCGCTCCTTGGCGCGGGTCATGCCCACGTAAAGGAGTTTCATCTGATCGGCAGTCTTTGTTTCCAAAGCGTCCAGTTGACCGAGTCCGATCAGGATCACGGATTGGAACTCAAGGCCTTTGCTGCTTTGCACGGAGAGGATGTTGATCTGGGGTTTCCGGGGATCGTTGGCCCGCTTGCCGCTGCCGGTGGCCATGAGCTGATGGGTGATGCATTTTCCGTGTTCCATAAACGTCCCCAAATCCACCCCCTGCCAATCTGCCGCTAACCGTGCATCCTCGCCGGGATGCCCTAACCACGCCCGGCTCCATCCCGCCGCCTCACCTGCTCCAAGGTCCGCTTCGTCGAAGTCGAAGTCGAAGTCGCTTTCCCGCGCCAACTCCGACCCCGCGTCGTCGTTCAGTTTTTCAAAGGTCTCTCGCTCCTCCCCGAAGACCAATCCGCCATTCCCCTCGCCGCCGAATTCATCAACACTTGCCGCAAGCATCTTACGGTTCTTCGGCAGCCTCGAAGCCGGGACAAACAAAGCCCTCATCGCCACCCTCTCAGCCAAATGCCGCACCCAGGACCTCGATCCCGTGGACCCCCTCGTCGAAGTCATCAAGCCCCATCCTCCCCATATGCACTTCTCTACGCTAGCTCCTTCCCGCCAATTCAAGCACTTTCGGTCGAATCCACCTTGTGGCTTCGCGACATTTCTTTGCCAGCGACTCGCCAAGGGCTCGTGTCGGCATGGTGTGGCTTCCTTGCAGGCGCTTCTGCTGCCAGTGCCGTCCGATATCTGCCAGAGAAAACCATGAATGGCGTCGTTGTTAAGGGAGATCCCTTTCTGTTGAAACGTGAAAAATCAAGATTCCCAATCATTTTCCTGTTATTCCGGCAGGCCAACCACCAACTTGCGCTTAGAAAGGTCGGTAAACCCCCATCCGCTGCCGACATTTTTGAATCATGCTCTCCCCAAGCTCTTATTTCCCCCAGGCCCAGAGTCCTTTGTGGTTGCTTCGGGGAGTCGTTTCGCTGTCCATGGCGATGATCTTCAAACGATCGACTCTTCGCAACTTTCCGCGAGGCGGTGAGGCGGCGCGGAGACCGATGCTAGATTCTAACGAATTTGCAAGTTTGCTACACCGTGGCCCATGGTGCCTCTATGCATGGAATCGAACTTCCGCTAGATTTCAAAATCCTCCATCCCGTCTATGAATGCGGCGGAGTCACCCTTCCTAGCGGTTCCTGCGAGCGATTGGCTTTGTGCCAACGATCTGGCTTTCGCAATCTTCGACGGTTTTCCGGTCTCTCCCGGACACGTGCTTGTCACGACCCGGCGCATCGTCGAAACTTGGTTCGATGCAAGCGACGCGCAGCAGGCTGCGCTGATGGCTTTGGTGAAGGAGTCCAAGCGCTTGCTCGACCTCCGTCTCTCGCCAAAACCCGATGGCTATAACGTCGGCTTCAACTCCGGTGCCGCCTCTGGCCAGACGGTGCCGCACGTCCACATCCATGTCATCCCGCGCTATCTCGGCGACATGCCCGATCCCCGGGGCGGCGTGCGGCATGTGATCCCGGAGAAGGGAAATTATCTCAGCGGCAAGCCCGCGAACGCCGCCAAGTCTCCCGCGTTCCGCCTCACCTGCGGTCATCCTCAATCCCCGCTCTGGAAGAACATCGGCCAGCGGGTTTCATCGGCGGTCGAGGTCGATCTGCTTGCGTCGTTCATCCAACCCTCCGGCCTCGATCTGATCCAGCAGTCGATTTTCGCAGCCCTCCGCAGCGGCGCGCGGATCCGGGTGCTGGTCGGCGATTATCTCTACATCACTTCGGCCGAGGCTCTCCGGCGGCTGATCGGTTGGATGTCACTGGCGGAAGACATCGGCGAAAACAGCTCGCTCGAAGTCCGTTTGGCGGAAATTTCCAAACTCCCATCCAAGCCGGATTCCTTCCACCCGAAGGCATGGCGCATCGCCGATTCCTCCGGCGGCCTGCTCGTCGTCGGCAGCAGCAATCTCTCCAAAGCCGCACTCGAGACCGGAGTCGAATGGAACCTAATCGGCCAAACCACTGGCTCCGAGCCCATCGATCTAGCACTCGCCCACGCCTTCACCGACCTCTGGCAACAGGCCACCCCGCTCGATGATGCGCTTGCCACCACTTATGCGCTGCATGCCAAAGATGCGCGCCGGAAATTCATTCCGCCGGAATCCATCGACTTGCCCGCCATTCTCCACCCGCCGCGCCCATGGCAAAGCGCTGCCTTGGAATCACTCGATCGAATCCGGGCGGATGCCTACCGCCGCGCCCTCGTCGCCGTCGCCACGGGTCTTGGGAAAACCTGGCTGGCCGCGTTCGATGTTCTAGCAGTCGGAAAATCACTCCAGCGCCAACCCCGTGTTCTAATCATCGCCCACCGCGCTGAAATTCTGATCCAAGCCGAAGCCACCGTCCGCACCGCCATGCAGTCGGAATGGGATGAAACCCGAGTTACTTGGTATCTCGGCGCGAACCGCGACATGAGCGGCGATCTCGTGGTTGCCTCGGTCCAGAAACTCACCCGACCCGAAGGCCTAACCACACTGGATCGCCAGCATTTCGACTACGTCGTCATCGACGAAGTTCACCACGCCCAAGCCCCCAGCTACCGGCGCGTCATGGCCCGGCTGAATGCCACCTTCACTCTCGGCCTCACCGCCACCCCGGAGCGCACCGATGGCGTGGACGTTGCATCGCTCTTCGACGACGTGCTGGCGTGGCAGGCCAGCGTCGGCGATGGCATCGCGGAAGGCTCGCTGGTCCCCTTCCACTACCTCGGGCTCAAGGACGATGTGGACTTCGAGCAAATCCCATGGCGCAACGGCCGCTTCGATCCCACCGCGCTGGAGGAGAAACTCGAAAACAGCGAGCGCATGGAACGGCTGTGGGCCGCATGGCAGGCCGATCCCGCTGCCCGCACTCTCGTCTTCTGCTGCTCCCGCCGCCATGCGCTTTACACCCGCGACTGGCTCCGCCGCCGCAAGGTCCTTGCCGCCGCCGTGTTCTCCGGCTCCGGCGGCGATCCGCGCAGCGACAGCCTCACCGATTTCATCGATGGCAAACTCCAGGCCCTCTGCGTGGTCGATCTTTTCAACGAAGGCCTCGACGTCCCGGATGTGGACCGCGTGGTCATGCTGCGCCCCACCGAATCCAAGGTCATCTTCCTCCAACAACTCGGCCGTGGCCTCCGCTCCGCGGAAAACAAGCTGCGGCTGAAAGTCATCGACTTCGTCGGCAATCACCGGGTCTTCGCCAGCCGACTCACCCACCTGCTTTCGCTGGGCAACCAGTCCGCGACCTGGACGCACCTGAAAAAGTTCCTCCAAGGCGGAATCCCGGATCTACCCGCAGGCTGCCTTCTAGACCTCGAAGTCGAGGCCAAGGAACTGATGCTGCGCCTCGTGCCCAACACCGGCTCGGCCGTCGTCGAAGCCTACCGCAGCATGCGCGATGAACTCGGCCG
>JBILPN010000448.1:0-3718 GCA_044373865.1 Luteolibacter sp.
CACAACGAACCTCAGTCTCAGCGAAGGCGCTTACGGCTTTGAGAATGGTGTGCATTACGCATCATCATTCGGCGGCCAAGCCAACCTGGCTGGATTCGCTTGCTCACCCGAAGCGCTCGTCATGGCCTCCGCCGTGCCAGCACTTGCAGACAACGATTACATGGTCAGCGACAGCGTGACCCTCGATCAGATCGGCCTCACCATCAGCTACAATGTGTATAGCGACAAGAGCACCCGCTCGATCATCGCTTCATTGGAAGTGATGTTCGGTGCTGCCAAAGGCATCACAGGCGGAACGATGGCCCTCATCGTGCCAGCAGCGTAGTCTTCCTCGCGCCTCACAGCGCCCCACCCGCAAAGCCCGGCAGGAGCCTTTCCCTGCCGGGCTTTTCTTTTTGACACCTCGCCACGGGTATGTCGCCCGACGCGATCCGCACCTTCACTCTCACCGCCGCCGCGCTTCGGAACTCCGCCCTTGGCCACACGGCCACCTTCCGCAGCCAGCCCCTTCGCGTCGTGCTCTCACCCATCGCCATCGGCCTCGATCTTGAGACCGGAGGACTTCGCCAGGGTGGGGAATTCGCTTGCCGATTTTTGGCCACGTCCCTTGCCACCCCGCCGCGCCGTGGCGAGCAGATCCTCATCGGCGGCAAGGCCTACACGATCCAGACCCTCAAGGAGGTCGTCACCACCCCAGGCGAATACGTCGCCGTGATCTCCCCGGGTTCCTCCTTATGAACGCAGCCCTCGAACTCGCCATCCGCGATTGGCTCCTCGCCGATCCCGACCTAGCCGACATCACGATCTTGACCGGACAGAGCGCTGAGATCATCCCTGGCGACCAGCCCGTGGTCTTCGTTTCCTGCGAAAACACCGACACGCTCGCCCTCAAGCACTACAAGGTCCGCGCCCAGCTCATCGTCTCGACCCCCGCCGTCATCGAAGATTCGCTTGCCGCGCACCAAGGCATCTCCGGTGCCGTGAAATCCTCCCTCCTCAGCATCGCGGGCCTCGTCGCCTACCTCCCCTCGGGCCTCATCCTCGCCGGTGCCGACCTCAATTCCTTCAGCGATTCCATCGGCAGCGAACGATTCACCACCACAGCGGATCTGAGCCTCGCCGTCATCGAAATTTGACACGCCGAAATTGGTGAACCTCAACCCACCAATTCAAAAAAATGGCCGCAAATCTTTTCACCACCACAGCCCTCGGATCTGCCACTTACGGCACGCCAGCGATCTCAGGCCTCATTGTCACATCCTTCACCGTTAACGAATCCGCCAGCGTCACCGAGGTCAAAGATGACCAAGGATCAGTCGTCGCCATCGCCGTAGCGGAGCCGATCAAAGAAATCTCCATCGAAGGCATGCGTACAGGTTCATTTACTGCAACGGTCGGCGCGACCCTCGCCGTGGTCATGCCTGCCTCAGTGACTCTCGGTGCCACGACTATCGTTACCGGATTGGAATCCAAATTCGCCTCCGAGCAATTCGAGACCGTCTCCCTGTCCGCCAAGTCCTACGTCGCAACGATGACTTAATCCCCAGCGGGGTGCGGCGTCTTCATGGCGCTGCGCCCGGTGGCTTACGAAATATATGAAATCTATTTTTTCCACTCGCGACATAAAATTGGCCGCGATCCTTTGCACTCTCGGCTTCGAGTTTGAATCTCCCACGTCTCCCGCCTCCCGCATTCGGCGCGAATCCGGCGAAGAGTCCACCGTCTTCCACTTCCTCTCTACCTCCCCGACCGGGCAGATCGCCGATGAGGTCATGCGCTCCTTCTCGGAGGGAGCCGAGTTTGTTGCCGCCGCTCCCGAGTCTCCACTGGCCTACATGCTGGCGGTCCTCCGCAACCGCGACTCCCTCGTTGCCGTCATTAAATCCACCCCGCGCCAGATCGTTTTTGAACGCAACGGCAAGATCATCTCCATCTCCGAAGACGCCACCGAAGCCGACAAAAAACGCTTCGCCAAATTCATCTAAACCCAAACGAAAACCATGAAAAAAAACACCGATACCATCGACGAACTCGAAACTGACGACGAAGCCCTCCGCGAAGCAGGCATGCGCGAAGGCACCCGCAAAGCAGGAAAATGGAAGATGCGCCCCTGCGTGCCTGGCACGATCTCCATCATCCGCTCCAACATGCTCGAGAAGCGCGACGAGTTCTGGTTTGTCGCCGCCTTCGCCTTCGTCCACATCGCCCCACTCGAGGACGTGCTCGCCGTGGACGCCGACGCCATCGCCTTCAACCGCGCCGTCCGCCACTGGCAACTCGACAACCTCGACAGCATCGCCGCACAGGACGAGCTCTCAGCCATTGTCGGAGCCGCATGGAATCGAGTAAACGCCGCCGAGACCAAAGCCCAACACCAATCCCCCGGGAGCACCTCCTCGGGAAAGTAGCATCCCCCAACTGGCTCTCATCTTATGTCTACCGTCTTGCCAGCGTCACCAGTTGGGGGTTCCACCAGATCATGTGGGAGATCCCGTATGCTGCCGGGCTGCAAATACTGGACGCCGATTCATTCGCTCGCGGCATTCCTCGCGTTTATCTGCGCGAAGATCCGACCGCTTATTTTGACTCCCTCGCCGAAATAGAAAGCGTCTTCTCGAAACTCTAAAAAATGGCAAAGCCCGTCATACAAGTGGATAACCAGAAATTTCTTCGGAAAATGAAGAAATACCAGGAGATCACGGGCAAAGAGATCGGGCAGCTCGTCAATAATGCCGCCCGCCTCTGTGCCATTGAGTGCCTTAAACTCACCGCGCCGAAAGACAAGCAAGCAGGAGAGAAGCAAGTCGCAAGCGACCTCCGCAATCTCTTCACCATCGTGAATCCGACTTGGTGGAAAGAGATCACCAAAGGCACCGCCTTCGCCTCCGGAGGCGCAGCCATACACAATCGCTCCGGCATCGTCTGGGCGACCGACACGCAGACTCAGGTCTCCGATCTCTCCGCCGCCAAGGATTGGCACAAATCGCACAAGAACGCCGCAGGCCGCACGAACCGCCTCGGCCTTCTCAATCGCGCTCTCGTCAAACAAGCCACGTATCGAAAGTATCTCAAAGAGACTTTGAAAAAAGTCGGCATCGCCAAGGCCGGATGGGCCATCGTCGCCGAGGCGTGCAACGCCGACGTGCGTGAGCCCCTCAAGGGCATCCCCGCGTGGGTCAAGCGCAACATGCCCAAGGCCTCCGGCAGGGTCTCCGCTCTCACGCAAAAGGAAGGTTTTGGATTTTCCATATCCATCACGAACTCCGTCGGCTACGCCCGCGCCACCCTCGATGCCGGTGGCGAATCCTTCGCCGTCAACCTGGCTAAAAAGAAAATGATTTCCATGATGAACCACGCTATCAAATTTGAAAAAGCCAAAGAAGCCTCGCTCCAGCAATGAGTGACATCACCGTCACACTCGGAGCCAAGGACGAAGGCCTCAGCAGCTCCCTCTCCGGTCTCCGCAACCAAGCCGACGAGACGAGCAAAGGATTTGGTATGTCCTTCGGCAAGATCGCCGGAGCCGCCGCCCTCGCCGGTGCCGCAGTCAAGGTCGGCATGCTGGCCATTGAGGCCGCGACCGCAGGCGCTCGCGCCGTGGTGGATGGATTCGGCGACGCCATCGATCTTGGCGGCAAGCTCAACGACCTATCCTCACGCACCGGAGAGAGCGCTGGAAATCTCCTGGTGCTCCAACGCGCATTTGAAAACACCGGCG
>JBILPN010000449.1:0-3710 GCA_044373865.1 Luteolibacter sp.
GAGTTACTCGATGGTGTTCTTCGCGGAGAAGGTGTTCCGGAAGCTCAAGGGGAACTGGACCTTCGTGGTGATCACGGACCGGACGGAGCTGGACACGCAGATTTACCGGACCTTCTCCACCTGCGGCGCGGCGTCCGAGCTGTGCCAGGCAACGAGCGCGAGCCACCTGCGGAAACTGCTGGGCGAGGATCACCGCTATGTGTTCACGCTGATCCACAAGTTCCGCACGGAGCCGGGGACGCTGCATCCGGTGCTGTCGGAGCGGGATGACATCATCGTGCTGACGGACGAGGCGCACCGCAGCCAATACGACACGCTGGCGATGAACATGCGCACGGCGCTGCCGAACGCGAAGTTCGTGGCCTTCACCGGCACGCCGCTGATCGCCGGAGAGGAACGGACACGCGAGGTGTTCGGCGATTACGTGAGTGTCTATAATTTCAGGCAGTCCGTGGAGGACGGTGCGACGGTGCCGTTGTTCTACGAAAATCGGACGCCTGAGCTGCAAATCACAAACCCGGAGCTGAACGAAGAGATCTATCAAACAATCGAGGACGCCGGGCTGGACGACGATCAGGAGGAGAAGCTGCGGAAAGTGCTGGGACAGCGCTATCACCTAATCACCCGCGAGGATCGGCTGGACGCGGTGGCGAAGGACATCGTCCACCATTTCCTGAACCGCGGCTATCAGGGCAAAGCGATGGTTGTTTCCATCGACAAGCTAACGACGCTGCGGATGTATGAAAAAGTCCGCGCCGAGTGGGAGGCGGAGAAGACCCGCGTGTTGAAGGCATTGGAAGGGATAGCGGGCAGTCATCCAGATTTCACCACGCTGCATGCGCGCTTGGTCAATCTTCAGGAGACGGACATGGCGGTGGTCGTTTCGCCGGGCCAGAACGAGATTTCCGAGATGAAGGAAAAGGGCTTCGACATCCTGCCGCACCGCGAGCGGATGGTGAAGGAAGATCTGGAGGAGAAATTCAAGAATCCGGCCGATCCCTTCCGCCTCGTCTTCGTTTGCGCGATGTGGCTAACGGGCTTCGATGCGCCGAGTTGCTCCACACTCTATCTGGACAAGCCGATGCGCGGCCACACCCTGATGCAAACCATCGCCCGCGCCAACCGGGTGTATGGCGACAAGGTGAACGGCCTGATCGTGGATTACGCGAATGTGTTCCAAGAGCTGGAAAAAGCATTGGCCATCTACGGTTCCGGCACCGCCGCCGGCGAGATGCCGGTGAAGGACAAGAAGGAACTCGTGGAAGCCCTGCGGATCGCGCTAGATCAGGTCGCGGAGTTCTGCCGGAAACAGAACGTGGATCTGGAGGCGATTCCCGATTCTTCCAACAAGCTTTTCATCCCGGCGGTGAACCAACTGCTGCGGACTAACGAGGTGACCGATTCGTTCCTCGGCCAGGCAAACGACGTGGCGCGGCTTTACAAGGCGGTGATGCCGGACCCAGTCATCCCGTTGTTAGCACCGAGGGCACAGGTGATCGCCGAATTGGCCAAAGCGATGCGGGCGCAGAAGGAGGCGGCCAACATCACGGAAGTGATGGGCAAGATCTCGGAGGTGCTGAACAAGTCCATCGTCACCGAGGCACAGAAAGAGCCTGGGGCGGAAGCGAAGACGATTGATCTGAGCAAGATCGATTTTGATTTGTTAGAGCAGAAGTTCGCCAAAACCCCGAACAAGAACATCGAAGCGCAGCAACTCCGGGCCTTGATCGAGCGAAAACTGGACAACCTGATCCGCCTGAACGCGAGCCGCTATGATTTCCTCGACCGGTTCCAGAAGATGATCGAGGCGTATAACAGCGGCGCGCTGAGTATCGAGCAGTTGTTCATGGAGTTGGTGACTTTCACCAAGGATCTCAGTGAAGAAGAGCAGCGCCACCTGCGTGAAAACGTCAGTGAGGAAGAACTGGCGGTGTTCGACATTCTCACGCGTCCCGGTCCGGATCTCACGCCGCAGGAGATTGAGTCGATCAAGAAGGTGTGCAAGGATCTGCTAGCGAAGTTGAAGACCGAAAAGCTGGTGCTCGCATGGCGCACGAAGCGCACGACACGTGCAGCGGTGCGGGTGGAGATTGAGAAGATGCTGGATAGCGGATTACCCGAGAAATACACGACCGATCTTTTCGAAACCAAGTGCGGCGCACTTTTCCAGCACGTGCTGGAGAAGTATCCGGAGAGCGGGGAAAGCGTGTATGAAGCGGCTGGATGAGGCGCTGGTGGACGATTGGCCGACAGAGATGAAAATTTCGACGACCAACGCATGCCCGTCAGGTAGAATGAAACTGCGGGCGGCGTATTCGTTCGTAATCTCTAGCGGCCTGACCCAAAAACATCAAACCTATGTCCCGAAATTTTCAATTCCGCCGAAATCCGTGAAAATCAGCAATTCAAGAAAACCAAGTTTTCCCAACCGTTCATTCAAGCAGAAAATCCCATCAAAACACCCAGCAGCCCTCTCACAGGCTTTCACAAGCATCCCCACAAACACTCACCCCAGCATCACCGACTTTTGCGGACCACGAGTCGCGCGAAAACTCGTGGATGATCGGTTGGCAAGACGTGAGAAATCACCTCTTCGTTATCGATCTCTGGTTGAACTGCCACCCACGAATCCGCAGCAAGCGATGTAGAAATTTCGATCCCATACTCCACATCACCATTTGCAAGAGCCTCCGGACGCTTAAGGAAACTGAGGCGACGCCCGGAAAATACGCCAGGAAAAGCATCCGCCACGTTTGGTCGCAGTCCGGCCACCGCATACTCCAGACCATTCGCCAGTCCATCCCCATCAGAATCTCCATTGAAGGAAGCATCCGCAAGGCCTTGTGCCGCGGCCCATACTGCAAAATCCTCCACTGCGACCAAGGCGAGCGCGGTGCCGGATTCGAAATTCTCATCCAAACGCCATCCCTCGGGCACTCCGATGACGCTCGTGAAATTCCCACTCCGGCTGCCGAAGCGAGCCATGACCTGCGGGCTACTAACAGGAATTCCCGAGATTTCCAAAATCGCGCCATTCTGCAAATTCAGCGCGCCCGCGACCGTAAGCGGCACTTGCCCCGCCACCAGCGCCAGACGCCCGGAAATGCTTGCGCTCGGCAATCGACCACTTCCCGCAAGCCTGCCGCCAACGCCGACAATCACATTCGAAGCGGTGAGCGTTCCGTCCACCTGCAATGTTCCGCCACTCACTTGAGTGCTGCCACTGTGGTCACCGCCAGCCTCTAGGATCAAGGTGCCCGGACCCGCGTGAGAAATTGCTAGATTCTGAGAGGAAAGCTCGCCACTCCGCCGGACCACAGCCTTGAGGCGGATGTCCCCCGCCCCGGCAAACTGCACACCGCGCGCGCCAAGCGTGTCATTCGCCACGCTGGAGCTTAACTCACCAGAAATTGTTAGTGTCCCGGAATCGCTTAAAAAACCATAACTTCCACCCGTAGCCGTTAGGGTAACAGCTCCATCCCACGTGTTATTTCCAGAAACATTCCGCAAGGCGAAGCCGCTGCCAGTGGCAGCAGAGCGCCCCGCCGTATCCAGCGATGCAGTGAAGCGATGCCCCCCCTCCAGCTCCAGCCCCGACGTCCCAGCTTGGCGGGAGTTCAATGCCACACGGCTGTGATTGCCAAGCGCTTGCGGGTGGCTGAGGCGAACATAGCCCGCACTCGTCGAGCCAGAACCCAGGCTGAATGTGC
>JBILPN010000450.1:0-3706 GCA_044373865.1 Luteolibacter sp.
CGATTATTCAAGCTCATGATTCAAGCAGCCTATTCACCGAGGAGGCGTGCGCAAGGATATTCTTATAAAAAGCCTGACTTTTAATAAGTCAGACTCCTGCTAGAAATTTTCTAGCATCGCTCGGCTGCACTTGGCTTTTGACGACCGGTATCCGGCAAGGCAGCTTTGCGTGCAGATGACACACTCCTCCTCACATCCGAATGATCCCTTGCACGGCGTGACTCTCGAAACTGTGCTGCGTGCGGTGGTCGAACGCCATGGATGGGAGGAAATGAGCCATCGCATTCCAATCCGCTGCTTCATGTTTGACCCGACGATCAAATCCAGTCTGACTTTTTTGCGAAAAAACCCGTGGGCGAGGAAGAAGCTAGAGGATTGGTATGTGTATGACGTGACTCGCGGCTGGATGTAGGTTTCGGAAAACTTGCCGCCCCTGCATTTCTGAGAGCTGGAAAAACCATCCCGACTGCCTGGGCTGTGAGGTTGATTTTTCCATGGGGGCGGGCCGCCTGGATTCTTCGTGCTTAGATGCTTGCCAGAATCTCATTGAAGGTCGCGCTTGGCCGGAGCGCCGCAGCGGCCTTTGCGTCGTCGATGTGGAAATAACCTCCAATGTCCACGGGTTTGCCTTGGACGGCGAGAAGTTCCGCAACGATTCTATCCTCTGAGTTGATCAGTTTTTCCGCGACGGGTGTGAAAATCGCCTTCAGTTCGCTATCCGTATTTTGTGCGGCCAATTCCTGCGCCCAATAAAGAGCGAGATAGAAATGCGAGCCGCGGTTGTCGATGGTGCCAAGTTTGCGGCCAGGAGAGCGGTCGTGATCGAGGAAGCTGCCGGTTGCCGCATCGAGCGTGTTGGCCAAGACCTTGGCACGTGGCAGTTTGAAGGTTTCAGCGATGTGCTCGAAAGAAGGTGCGAGCGCGAAGAACTCGCCGAGTGAATCCCAGCGGAGATAGTTTTCTTGCAGAAATTGCTCGACGTGCTTGGGCGCGGAACCACCCGCACCCGTTTCGAACAATCCACCCCCGTTCATGAGCGGGACGATGGAGAGCATCTTCGCGCTGGTTCCGACTTCCAAGATTGGAAACAGGTCTGTGTTGTAGTCGCGGAGGACATTGCCCGTGACAGAGATGGTATCGAGCCCCTGGACGATCCGCTCGAGCGAGAACGTGCAAGCTGCGGCGGGTGGAAGGATGCGAATGTCGAGGCCCGCAGTGTCGTGGTCTGCCAGGTATTTCGTAACCTTGGCGATGATTTGCGCGTCGTGAGCGCGATTTTCATCCAGCCAGAAAACGGCGGGATCGCCGGAGGCCCGGGCGCGTTTGACGGCAAGCTTGACCCAGTCCTGGACCGGAGCGTCCTTGGTTTGGCAGGCACGCCAGATGTCGCCCGCTTCGACATCGTGACTGAAGAGGACTTGGCCAGAAGCATCGGTGACGCGAACGCAGCCGTTTGCAGGGATTTCAAAAGTCTTATTATGGGAGCCGTATTCTTCTGCCGCCTGAGCCATGAGGCCGACGTTGGGGACCGAGCCCATGGTGCGGGGATCGAGCGCGCCATTTTTTTTGCAAAAGTCGATGGTTGCCTGATAGATTCCGGCGTAGGAGCTGTCTGGAATGACGGCAAGCGTGTCTTGTTCCTTGCCAGCGGCGTTCCACATTTTCCCGCCTCCACGGATCATGGCTGGCATTGAGGCGTCCACAATCACGTCGGAGGGGACATGGAGGTTGGTGATGCCCTTATCAGAATTCACCATCGCAAGTGCCGGCCCAGCAAGGTAAGCGGCTTGAATCTCGGCCTCGATTGCAGATTTTTCAGCGGCAGGAAGCTTGTCGAGCTTTGCGATGAGATCACCAAAGCCATTTTTGAAATCAACGCCAAGTTCCGTGAGCGTGCTGGCGTGACCTGCGATGAGATCCTTGAAAAACACCTCCACCGCGTGTCCAAAAATGATTGGGTCGGAGACCTTCATCATCGTCGCCTTCATGTGCAGCGAGAAAAGCACCCCGTCTGCCTTGGCTTTGGCGATTTGGCCAGTGAGGAAATCGACAAGAGCGGCCTTGCTGAGGAAGGTGGCGTCTAGAATTTCCCCGGCTTTGAGCGGGGTGGATTCCTTGAGAGTGCTGGCGGTGCCGTCCGAGGCGATGAACTCAATTTTCACGTCGGTTGCCATTGGAACGGTGACGGATTTCTCATTGGCAAAAAAGTCGCCGTGGCCATTCATCGAGCCCACCGAAGTTTTCGAATCAGCGGACCATGCGCCCATCGAGTGCGGGTGCTTGCGCGCGTATTCCTTGACAGCCTTGGGGGCGCGGCGGTCGGAATTGCCCTCACGGAGAACTGGGTTGACCGCAGAACCGAGGACTTTGGCGTAGCGGGCGCGGATTTGTTTTTCTGCGTCCGTTTGAGGAGTTTCAGGGAAATCCGGGATTTGGAAGCCCTTTGCCTGGAGCTCGGCGATGGCGGCTTTGAGTTGTGGAACCGAGGCGCTGACGTTGGGGAGTTTGATGATGTTCGCTTCGGGTTGTAGCGTGAGAGCGCCAAGTTCCGAGAGTGCGTCGGCAATTTTTTGATCCTCGCTGAGGCAATCCGGAAAATTCGCCAAAATCCGACCTGCGAGAGAAATGTCGCGGGTTTCGACGGAAATGCCAGAGTGCTTGGTGAACGCTTGGACGATCGGGAGGAAAGAATAGGTCGCGAGAGCAGGGGCTTCGTCGGTCTTCGTGTAAATGATGGTTGGGGTCTCAGGCATGAGCGTAGATTGATGAGTGGCGGCCAACCGTGTAGGGCATTGGCCTGTCAGGGTCAAAAGCAATTGCGTTGCCAATTGCACGAGCTTTCCGGGTGAAAGGCAGGCCGTGAATGTCTTGTGAATAACTTGGGGATTAGTGGGGAAATCCTGCCTGTTCGGGCAGGTGAGCTTGGGTTGAATCGTGCGTTTTGCCTGCAGGTCTTGTAAAATGCCCTTTAGGCGCGACTTCGAAGGATTGGCGATCAAGCGAACTAAATAATCTCGATAAGACTTTAAAAGTAAGTAAGTTAAATAAATACCAAGAGGCGTTCCCAGCGATTCACAACTTATTCACAATCGTTTTTTCCGAGCCGATCGACTGAGAATCAAGGTGCCCAAGCGAGATGCCCCGAGAGAGAATTTCATGCACAAAAGCATTGTGAATAACTTGGGGAGAAGTGCCTGGAGCGCCAATAGCAACGGGAGTTTCCGGGATTTTGGGGCCGAGCAGACCAAGTGATTTCTCTTGGGGTTGATTGCGTGTTTGCGCTTTACGCGTGGCCCGTATCTCTTCAGACAAGTGTCCCTCTTGCGTGAAAGTCATGCACGGGCCCATATTTAATTCATCAAATAAATCCATCATGGACATTCAAATTGCCACGCTTTGCGACTTCGCTGCCGATTACAACGGCAAGCTCGTCATTTCCGGAACTTTCGACACTCTTGCTGCCCGTGCGGTGCCAGTGGTTCACCCATCGTGCGCCTTGGCGATGCGTTTTTGCTTCACTCCTGAGGATGCGGGTCGTCACAAGCTTTCCATCAACATCATCAACGAAGATGGCGAGTCGCTGGACCCAAACAACATGCCGATCGAGCCAGAGTTTGAGGTGCAGCTTCCGAAGAATGTGCCATTCCTCACCCGCAACATCGTGATGAACCTTCAAGGTCTTCGCTTTGAAGAGGCCGGCATTTAC
>JBILPN010000030.1:0-12524 GCA_044373865.1 Luteolibacter sp.
TCCTCGCCTTCAGACCCGCATGCGCGGGGCGGGACGAATAGGGTCAGGCTTGGGACTTGGCAAGCTGATTTTCGGAAAGATTGGAAAATTTTTTCGAAATCGGGGAAACTAGCGGTTTTCGCGGGTTTTGGCTGGGAGGTGCCATGGGGGATTTTTTTCGTATTGCTCCTTGAGGCTGGGGAAGGATTTTCCGGCGATTTCGACCATGTAGGGGACGATGACGATGAGCTGCATTTGGAGGACGAGAAAAAATAGGATGGGGAGCGCGATGATTTTGGCGGCTTGCAGCGGAGTGGAGTTGACGCGGTGGCCGCCGCTGTGGTCCCAGAGGGTGGTTCCAAGGCGCTTGGCGACGACGAGGCTCATGGCTTGGCAAAAGACGGCGAGGAGGCCCCAGCCGAAGCCGATGCCAGTGAAGAGGACACGCACGGAGCGGCGGATGGAGGCGTTGAGGTCGAGGCGGGTGTTGTCGAGATTTCGCACTTGGAGGCCGAGCAGCCATTTTCCCGGGGTGGTTCCGAAGCGTTGGATGAGGAGCGCTTCGATGGCAAACCAGGGGATGTATTGGGCGAACATGATCCAGGGGTTGCTGAGGGCGGCCTCGATGTTTTGTCCGGCGGCCCACATGCCAAGCCACCAGAACCCGGAGTAGAGGGAGAGGTCGAACCAGCGGGCCCAGAAGCGCCGCCCGTAAACGGCTTTTGCGGGGAGCGGAGGTGGTGGGGGCGCTAGGTTTGCGGATTTTGGGTCGCGGTTTAGGTCCGGATCTGAGCTTGGGTTTGAATCCGGCGGAGTGGGTTCGGATGCGGCGGCGCCGGGTTCGTTTTCGATGGTCTTGCTCGCGGCCTCGTTGGAGGTGAGCTCGAATTCACGGCGGAAAAGGTCGATTTCTCCGAGTGGCCGCCACGCGCCGAGGCCTTCGTGCCAGGATGGGGTGTCGGGGGTGAGCTCGCCGTCGTTGATTTTCCGGCGGACCTCGAAGTCGTGAATTGGGCCAATTTTTTCCCCGTTGCGAATGATCCAGATGTCCATGGTTTAAAGATTGCGCAGAGATTTTGCAGCGTCGCTGCGAGCTGCAAAGAAGGCGGGGACGAGGGCGGCGAGGGAACAGAGGACGAAGGCCATCAGGGCGAAGAGCGCTTGTTCGAGAGGGTTGTTGTGCGCCGGGAGCACGTCGAAGCCAGTGAAGGAAGAGGTGAAGGGGTCGAAGCCAAGGCCGCGGAAGAGCGCTTGGATCTCGCCGCGGAAGTGGATGACGAGGCGGCCAAGGCCGACGCCGAGGATGGCTCCGAGCGTGCCGAGGATCATGCCTTGGTAGAGGAAAACGCGGATGATTTGGTTCGGCGCGGCACCGAGGGCTTTCATGACCCCGATTTCCCGGCGTTTTTGGATGGTGACGGTGAACATCACGGCCATCATGGAGAACGCGGAGATGAGGATGATGAAAGAGAGCATGAAGTACATCATGCCGCGCTGTTGCTCGATGAGAGAGAAGAAGGCTTGGTATTGTTGGCCCCAGGTGAGGAGCGCCCAATCCGGGCCGAGCGTGATGCGTGCTTGTGCGGCGAATGATTCTGCGGTGTAGGGATTGTCGAGGCGGAGGGCGATGCCTTGGACGGCTTGGCCAAGCCCGGCGAGGTCTTGGGCGAGGGGGAGGGGGACGAAGAGGTCCGGGGTGACCGCCATTTGCGATGCTTGATAGACTCCGATGACTTCGGCTTCCTTGGGGAGGACGACGGATTTGAGGTTTTTCAGGGTTTCGCCGTCCATTTTCTCTGGGTCCGTTGAGTTGAGCGAGGCGATGAGTTGGGTGATTTGAGATTTGGCGGCGGGGGAGAAGCGGAAAACTTGTGAGGCATCGTCCATTTCCGAGCTATCCATGGCGACGAGGATGTCCGTGATGAGAGCCTCTTCCGGTTCGCGGATGTCGTGGTTTAGGATGTTTTCGAGAGCCGCGTAGGCCTTGCGGTAAGTGGTGAAAGGGAGCGTGTTGAGAGATTGGTCGGGGCCCCATCCGGAGGAAAGCGCGGTGCTGGCATCGGTCCATTCTTGTGGGAATGCGAGGCGGGTGGGCGGGTTTTCCGTGGCTTTGTAGGCGCGCATGACCTCCTCGAAATTGCGGGTTGAGTAGAGGCGGATGGAGTCGCCGACCTTGAGGAAGAGTTGTTCCGCGAGGATTGAGGAAATGACGACGCGGTCGTCGAGGCCGAGGTCTGCGGAGGAAGTCGGGTGGGCTTTGAGATCGAGCATTTCCGAGATGCCTTGGACTTGAGCGGGGTCTGAAGTGTCGATGCCACGGAACAGGACAGGGCGTTGCCAGGATTGGACGTCGATGATGACATTGTCCGCGACGTAAGCGGTGGCGGCGAGCACGTGAGGAAGGGCCTTGGCGGTGGCTGCGGCATTTTCCCAGTCTGCCATGCGTCCGTCAGGAGAATTGGCGAAAGATTGGCTGAGCAGGACGTGCGGGGTGAAGCCGAGCAGGCGGCTTTTCACATTGCGTTCTAGGCCCGAGTAAACGGCCATGACCACCACGAGCACAAGGACGCCGAGCATGACGCCGATGAGGGAAATCAGCGAGAATGAGGATAGCACCGAGCGGCGGGGATTGAGATACCGCCGGGCGAGGAGGAGGCTGAAAGAGCGACGTTTGATGTTGTTTGCTAAACTGTGTGTCGCGTGGGGGCAAGTGCTTGTGACAAAAGATCAGTCGCCGTTGGGAAGGCCGAGCAGTTCGATGAGTCGTTGCAGGTCATCATCGCCGTAGTATTCGATTTCGATTTTGCCCTTTTTGGACGAGTGTTGAATTGCGACGTGAGTTGCGAGGTGCTCGCGGAGGCGGTTGGTGATGGCGCGGACGTGGATGTCGAGTTCGCGGGATGGGGGAGATTTTTTGGTGTCTCCGGGCGAGTTATTTTCCTCGGCGAGGAAAGATTGGGTGAGTTTTTCCGTGGCGCGGACCGTGAGTTGGCGTCGGATGACTTGGTCCGAGATGAGGAGTTGGGTGTCTTGGTCCTTGATGGCGAGGATGGCCTTGGCGTGGCCGACGGTGAGGAGGGCTTGGGCGACGAGCCGTTGGACGTCTGAGTGGAGGCCGAGGAGGCGCATGGCGTTGGCGACGCTGGCGCGGGATTTGCCGACGCGAGCGGCGATTTCGTCTTGTTTCAGGGAGAATTCTGCGGCGAGGCGGACGTAGCCGGCGGCTTCTTCCATGGGGTTGAGGTCCTCGCGTTGGAGGTTCTCGATGAGCGCCATTTCGAGCACGTCGCGGTCTGAGGCCTCGCGTTCGATGATTGGGACGGTGGTGAGTCCGAGTTTGCGGGAGGCACGCCAGCGGCGTTCCCCGGCGATGAGTTCGAATTTTCCGTTAACGAGGCGAACGATGAGCGGTTGGATGATGCCGTGTTGGCGGATGGACTCGACGAGGTCGTCGAGAGGAGATTCCACGAACTGCGTCCGAGGTTGGAGCGGGCTGGGAACGACTTGGTCGAGCGGGACATCGCGAACGCGCTTAAAGTCATCAGCCGCCACGGTCGCGTCTGCTGCGAGTGGGGTTGCGCTTTTTTTGATGAGTGCGCCGAGTCCTTTTCCGAGTGCCTGTTTCGCCATGGGGAGAAGGTTTAGCAAAGCGGCGTGGGAATCCAAGCGAGAATTCCGCAGGGGGTGATTGAGCGGGCAGGGTTGCGGGCGTTGCGGTGCTTGACGGGGGGAGGGGCGCAGGGCATGGATAAAAGAATGATGCTGAGATTATTGGTGATTCCGTTGGCTGCGTTGGCGTGGTCCGTGGTGGGGGCGAGTGCGCAGGATAGTCCGCCGCCATTGGCACCCTTGCCGAGTGAGGATGTGGAGTTGGGCGTGGAGGAGGATCGGAAAATACAATCCGCCGCGCCATCGGATGTGGTCGAGTCCGCCGTGGCGGCGGTGGGTCGCTTGGGGGACGAGGTGGTTTTAGGCAGGTATCAGGTGGCGGTTGAGCGCATGAACCCTTTGTGGAAAGAGCGGACAGCACGGCGCATGGGGGGGATGAAAGAGTTAGAGAGTCAACTTGCGGGCGTGGCGCGGCAGATGGTGCAGCAGGGGATCAGCATGATTTCCTTCAAGCCGCAGGGCCAGCCGCAGTCCTTTGAGGTGGGGCCGTCAACACGGGTTGAGTTGTTAAAAGAGGTGCAAGTCGAGAGTTTGGTTTTTAACAAGTGGTTGGTGTTGATTCCGACGGTTACGCAATTTCGCATCATTCATGGCGGGACCGCCAAGCCGGTGGTGATTGAGAGTGTGGGGTTTCAAGTTGCGATTTCCGACAAAGACAAGTTGGATTGGACCTTCATTGATGGCTCCGGGGTGACGGTGAATGATTTGCGGAGCTTGTTTGTGACCCTGCCGAAGGATCTTAAATTTCCGGCTTTGGAAAAACGTGAAGTGCGTTAGGATGCCGACCATGCCAGCGAAGAAGAGCAAGGTTGACGAGGATCGCTTATTGCACCGGAAGTTGTTGAAGTTATGGAACCGTGGCCAGAGCGAGTATTGCGAAGTTCGAGGGTCTGAGATCCATGGGCGCGGCGTGTATGCGGCGTTGCCGATTCCGGCGGGGACCAAGATCATCGAGTATGTCGGCGAGTTGGTGGACAAGCGTGAGAGCGAGCGGCGCGGGCTTTCGCAGCATGCCAAGTCTGTGGAATCCGGAGATGCGGCGGTTTACATTTTCACCTTGTCGGAGCGCTATGACATCGATGGCAACGTGCCTTGGAACACCGCGCGGTTGATCAATCATTCGTGCGCGCCGAACTGCGAGGCGTGGATTGAGGGGCGGAAAATTTTCATTCACGCGCTGTGCGACATTGCGGCGGGTGAGGAGCTAACTTTTGACTACGGATTTGATGTGGATTGCTATGCCGACCATCCGTGCCGTTGTGGCAAGGACGTCTGCGTGGGCTACATTGTGAGTCAGAGCCAGTGGGATGAGTTGGCGAGTCGCTTGAAGGTGGCGGAGTGATGAGAGGTGGCGGCTCGTGCCTCACCAAGTGACGATGCGGAGGCCGATTTGGCCAAAAAGTCCGTCGTCGAGGTTTTGGCCGAAGCGTTCGTCGCCGTTGGTTTCGGTGAGATTGATTTCATTTCCGAGCGTGATTCCGGTTCCGGCGCGCAGCCAGATGTGATCGCTGATCCGGTGGTTCGCGTAGAGACCGATGCGGAAAGACTTGAACTCGATGGCGCGGGAAGTGCCGTCAGAGTCCGTGATGTTTGCCGTTTCGCTGCCCGGGTCAGCGCGGAAACTGAACTGCCATGCGGCGGCAGGGCTGTAGGTGAGAGCTAGAATCGGGCCGTAGAGGCCGAGGCGGAGTTGGTCATTGATGGACCAGTTGAAGAAAAGCCCTGGGTAGATCGCGGCGTCGCCATTGAGGTTGAGCAGAGCGGCGCCGAAGCCGAGGGTGAAATCTTGGTTGAACGAGTGGCCGGCTCCGGCGGCAAGATCGAATTTAAAGTCCTCCTCGCCGATGTCTTGGAAGTCGCTGTTCATTTTTGCGCGCGCCCAAGCGCCGTAGATCCAGCGTGAGTCCGTGGGTTTGACGAGTGCGACGGCGCTGAGGTTGAGCGAGTGGATTTCTTCGTCCGTCATGGGGAAGAGCGAGGAGATCCCGTCGAAGTCGAGTTGAGTGAAGCGGTATTCCGCCATGGGGATGATTCTTAGGCCATCGATGGTGGTGATGGGGCGAGACAGCAGCGAGCGGATCTCGAACCGCGAGACGCTGAGGCTTGCGTCACCGCCGTCGAAATCCATGGCAGAGTTTTGAGTGAACGCCGAGCGAGCGGTTTCAAACTCCGTTAGCAAAGGTTCGGCAGAAGCGGAAAGCAGGCCACTTAGCAGGAGGGCGGCAGAAGTTTGAGGGATGGCCATGTTACGAATCTGCGGTAAAAGCACGGCCCGTGCAAGCTCGCTGCTTGCTGGATGTGATGTTTGGCCTATGAGCCCTGCATCAAGCGGAAGCCCCAACAGATCAGGGCGGCGGTTGCGGCGATTAGCATGAGCAAGAGCAGCACGCTGCGATTTTGGTCGCGGAGCACATTGGTGATTTGGCCGCGGGACACGATTTGTTCGTGGCGGATCTGGCTCATGCGGTCCTCGATTTCCGCGAGTGGAGGCATGGTGCGCTCCCGGTCGCGGAGTTCCTCGGCCAGCTGGCGCGGGAGGTCGGCGCATTCCTTGGCGCGGAGCAGAAGTTCCTGTTCCTTGAGGCGGATTTGTGCCAGTTCCGGATCTTCGGGGGGAAGTTTGCTGCGGCTCATGGCGGTGAGATTTAGAATTTAGGCTTTGGCGAGGTAGGCGATGAAAGCGAGGCCACCGAGGATGACGATTGGAAGATTGAAGGCAAATCCATTGCGTAAATTCACCATGAATTCCGAATTTTCTGGGGTGCGCGTGTTGTTGCGTTTGCGTTTTGAGGCGCGGCCGAAAATGGCACCGCTGCGGCTGCCCTCGAAGTGAGCGGCGGCTTGGTCGTATTCATCCGAGGCGATGTCGAGGCTCATGGAAGCCTTCTCAAGTTTGTCGGCGAGGTTGTCGCGCGTCCAGCTCTCTGGGTTGAGTTTTTGAGTCTTGTCGAGGTGAGCGGCGAAGCAGACGCGGCATTGCTCGAGATCGTCCGCTTCTTGGCGGATTTCGAACAATTCGCGGTCGATGAGAGTGAGCGAGTTGCTGAGTTTCTCGCTGAGTTCCAGTTGTTGAGAGATGATCAGGTGCTTGCGGCGGTTGAGTTCCTCGAGCTCATTTTTTTGGCGTTCCAGTTCCTCGCGTTGGAGTTGGATGCGGTCGAGTTCATCCTGCGCGGCCTTGAGTTTAAAGTCGTAGTCATCGTCGCGTCCGGAGCCGGTGCGTGGCGGCATTTCCATCTGGGTGGAGCGGATTTTGATGTGGTGAGTGTGTTCGCTGGTGGCGGCCATGAGGTGAAATGGATTGAAAAGACGGCTTCGCCTTAGCGGAAAAATAAAGAATCTGCCAGAACTATTTTAGATTTCCTGATTGATTGGGTTTCGGTGGGAAATTTGGAGGAGGGCATCGATTAGATGTAGAACATCGGGTCCTCGCGGCTATCGAGGAGAGAGTCCAGCGAGACTGAATCGAGCGAGGCGCGGAAATTTTCTGAGATGAGTTGCCATGAGCGCGAGACGGCGGGGCCGGATTCGCCGTCGCGGCTGACTGAGCATTGGAGGAGAGCGGGATCGACTGCATCGACGATTTGGCGGAGAGTGATCAAGTCAGGGGTGCGGGAGAGCAGGTAGCCGCCGGCCTTGCCGCGGCGGCTGTCGATGAGTCCGGCGCGGCGGAGATCGTTTAAAATTTGCACGAGAAAGTTGCCCGAGACGGCTTCCCGTTGCGCAAGGTCCTCGAGCCGTGTAAGAGATCGCCCGTCATGGTATTTCGCAAGCTGGGTCATCGCCCGGCAGGCGTATTCCAATTTCTGTGAAATCTTCATGAGCGAATCTCAACAGACCGGCCTTGATCCGGCGAGCAAGAATGCGGCCAAGCTTTGTGCCGGGAAAATCGCGGACAACGCGAACGTTTGGGAAACCCTGCGTAGCGAGGCCGGGCGAGTTGCGGAGGCGGAGCCGACGCTGAGGCACTTGGTGAATGACGTGATCCTGTCGCGCGAGACCTTGGCGGCGGCCTTGGGGGCGAGATTGGCGCGGCGTTTGGCGCGTGTTGACATGCCGCGTGAGAGTATGGAGCCCTTGTTGACCGGAGTTTTTGAGGCGCACCCGGCGATTGTGCATGGGGCGGGGCGTGATTTATTGGCGATGTTTGAGCGAGATCCGGCGTGTTTCTCGCCGTTGGAGCCATTGTTATTTTTCAAGGGATTCCTTGCGTTGACGACTTACCGGGTTTCCCACCAGCTGTGGTTGGACGGGCGGCGGTGGTTGGCGCTTTATTTCCAAAGTGTTGCAAGTGAGGCGTTTGCGGTGGATATCCACCCGGCCGCGCGCATCGGTTGCGGGATTTTGTTGGATCATGCGACGTCCTTTGTGGTCGGCGAGACCGCGATCATCGAGGATGACGTTTCGATTCTCCACGAGGTGACCTTGGGTGGGACGGGCAAGGCGGTGGGCGACCGTCACCCGATCATTCGCTCAGGGGTTTTGATTGGCGCTGGGGCCAAAATTTTGGGTCGTGTTGAAATTGGCAGCGGGGCAAAAATCGGTGCAGGCAGCGTGGTGTTGCATGACGTTGCGCCGCATACGACAGTCGCGGGAGTTCCGGCGGTGGTGGTGGGAGTGGCGGCGGAGGAGAATCCGGCGATTGAGATGAACCAGCGGCTCGACTGCTGCGGTATGATTTAGCGGTGGTGCGCGGCGAGGAGCTTGGCCGGAATTTGGCGCATCGTCAGGCGCATTTTGGGCAGACTCCGAAAAATTCCAGCTCGTGGTAGAGGTTGCGAAATCCGGTTTTTTCCCGGATTTCGTCTTCGAGTTGGTGGACTGGGCAGGGGGCCTTGATGGCCTCGATGCTGCCGCATTGCGTGCAGATCAGGTAGTCGCTGTGGCGGCCGGGGACGAGCAGAGTGAAGTATGCGGCGCGTTCATGCAGGCCGAGGCGGCGGACGACGCCGTGCTCGGCGAGGCGTTGCAGCAAGCGGAAGACGGTGGCCTTGTCGCATTGGTCGGCGAGGCGGGCGGAGCTGGCGAGTTCCGAGAGTGTCATTGGGCGCTCGCTTTCCAAGAGCGTGTTGAGGAGTTCCTCAAGGGCCTTTGTGCGGCGCAGGCCGGCGGAGCGGCAGCGGTCGATGGTTTCGCGGATGATCGGGTGCATGTTGCGAGTTTAGGCAGTGCTTGGGTGACATGGAAACACCGATTTTTTCAAAACAGGTTCGCTTGAGGGTCCTCCGGGCGGTTGGGAGGAGGAGGTGCGCCGATTTTGGTGTAGGCGGCGGGCAGGGCGATACGGCCGCGAGGGGTGCGCATCAGGAAGCCTTGCATGATGAGAAATGGCTCGTGGACCTCCTCGATGGTGGCGGCGTCTTCCCCGGCGGCGACGGCGAGCGAGTTGAGGCCGACTGGGCCGCCGGAGAACTTGTAGATCAGCACTTCGAGCAAGCGCTTGTCCATTTCGTCTAGTCCCTGCGAGTCGATTTCGATCATCGCCAGTGCGGCATCCGCGATTTTTTGGTCGATGAAACCCTCGCCACGGACTTGCGCGAAGTCGCGGACCCAGCGGAGCAGTGCGTTCGCGACGCGGGGTGTGCCACGGGAGCGCGAGGCGATTTCCAGCGCGCCGGGTCGTTCGATTGGCACGTCGAGCAGGCCGGCCGAGCGTTCGATGATTTGTGCGAGTTCGTCGTGAGTGTAATAGTCCAGGCGGTTTGCGAGGCCGAAGCGAGAGCGGAGTGGCGCGGTGAGCATGCCGGAGCGGGTGGTGGCGCCGACGAGCGTGAATTTGGGTAAATTGATTTGGATGGACCGCGCCGAGGGTCCGGAGTCGATGATGATATCTAGGCGGAAATCCTCCATGGCCGGGTAGAGATATTCCTCGATGGCAGGGTGGAGGCGGTGAATTTCGTCGATGAAGAGGATATCGCCTTTTTGGATGTTGGTGAGGATTCCGGCAAGGTCGCCGGCTTTTTCGATTTGTGGGCCGGAGGTGGTGTGGAGTTGAGTTCCGGCGGCGCGTGCGATGAGATTGGCCAGGGTTGTTTTCCCGAGGCCGGGTGGGCCGGAGAGGAGGACGTGGTCGAGGACGTCGCCGCGTTGTTTGGCCGCCTCAAGCATTAGCAAGATTCGTTCCTTCACCTTTTCTTGGCCGACAAACTCGGAAAAGGCGGGAGGCCGCAGCGAGACATCGAAGGGAGTTGCGGGAGCGGCGGTGGTTTGGTGGTAAAAGTTCTCGGACATCGTGCGTGGGCGTGGGGATTTGAGCCCAAGCGGTGGCGTGTGAGAAGCGCGGAATTTCGGCGGGTGCAAGTGGGAGAGGGCGCGTGCCGTGGAATTTCATTTCCAGCGAGGAGTCGAGTGTGGATGCTGCCGCGCATGATCGAGCGCGAGTTTTTGGGTTGGGAGCGGCCGTTGTTGATGGAGGCGGTGGATTGGTTGTTGGCGTTGGGTGATGAGTTGGCGGGGAGTCTGGTGGTGGTTCCGACGGCGCAGAGTGGCAGGCGCTTGCGCGAGGCCATGGCGGAGCTGCGGGGAGGCTTGTTAGCGCCGCAGGTGGTCACGCCGGGTTCCTTTTTAAAATTTCGGGATGATGAGGTTGCGGCGGACTGGTTGGAGCATTTGGCGTGGGTTGAGGTTTTGGAGCAGATCGAAGATTGGTCTGGCTACGAGGGGCTTTTCCCTGAGTCACCGGCGCGGGATGGTGAGGGGAAAGAGTGGGCGGGTGGCTTGGCGCGCGAGATGGTTGTTCTGCGGCGGACCTTGCAGGAAAACGGGATTTTGCTAGAGACCGCCGGGCGGAAATTGGAGGGCACGGCGGAGGCTGAGCGTTGGGATGCGCTTGGGCGTTTGGAAGGCTTGGTGGAGGCGCGCTTGCAGAGTTGGCAGGTGAGAAGCCGGAGTCGGGTCTTGGCGGAGGGCTTGCAACTGCCAGTGGGAGCCTCGCGGATCGTGTTGGTGGGAGTGGTTGAAATGCCGCCCTTGTTGGAGCGTACCTTGTTGGCGACTGAGCGCGTGGTGACGGTTTTGGTGGGTGCGCCGGAGAGCGAGGCAGCGGCGTTTTCCAAGGTCGGGCGGCCGCATGTCGAGTGGGCGGAACGGAGTTTATCATGGCCGAGTGGGACGGTGTGTTTGGCGGCGGACCCGCGGCAGCAGGCGGCCGAGGCGCTGCGTTTGGCGGGTGAGGCGGGGACTGCGTCGAAGGATCTTGCCTTGGGTTCTGCGGATGCGGAGGTGGGCGAGGAGTTGGCGCGTGCCTTCACCCGTGCCGGGTGGGTTGCATTTCATCCAGCGGCTCCGCAGGTGAAGAGTGGGCTTGCGCGGTGGTTCAAAGTTTGGGCGCGTTGGTTGGCTGAGCCGAGTTTGGCGGTGATGGCGGACCTGTTGGCCGCGCCGGAGACCGGGGTTTTGGTCGCGGGCAAACGTGCGCAAAAGGCGAAGCTTTTGGGGCAGTTACGTGACCGCTGGATGGTCATGCGCGTCGAGGACTTGCGGCGGCGGATCGATGCGGAGTCGTTCCGCAGTGAGCTGGAGCGCGAGGCTGCGGAGGAACTTTGCAAGGCTGGGGAAGCGCTTGGGGCTTGGCGTGCCAGCTTCCAAAGCGGCGACTTCTGTGCGGTGATGGGTAATTTGTTAGGGGTTCTGGGGCGCTGCGGGCCGCGGACGGAAGAGGTCGCGGAGGGCTTGGCGGAGTGGTTGGTCGCGGCGGCACCGGTGATTTCCCGAGTCCAGCGCACGGCGGGATTCTGGTTGGAGATGATGCTTGGAGAGCTGCCGGATGCGGCAGTGTTGCCGCCTGCCGGGCGGGTGTTGGATGTCCAGGGCTGGTTGGAGTTGTTTCATGAGCCGGGTTCCCATTTGCTGCTGTGCGGCATGAATGATGGCATGGTGCCGGCGCGGAGCGGCGGTGAGCCGTGGTTGAGCGAGGCGAGCCGCGAGCGCTTGGGCTTGATCACGGATTCCCAGCGCGCGGCGCGAGATGCATTTATCTATCAATCTATGTTAGAAGCGCGGCGGGTGGGGGGGCGAGTGGATGTGATTTGTGGAAAATCCGGGGCTGGGGGTGAAAATTTATTGCCGTCGAGGCTCCTCTTGGCCGGGACGCGCGATGAGTTGCCAGAGCGGGTAAAGCTGTTATTTCATGAGGTCGCGCCGCCGGAAGCAGGCATGCGCTGGCAGAAAGATTGGCACTGGAAACCACGGCGTGTGGCAGAGCTGCCGAAGCGCTTGAGCGCGACCTCGTTTAGCGACTACTTGGCGTGTCCATTCCGTTATTATTTGAAGCATGTGCTGCGGATGAGCGAGGCGGAGGTGGGCCGGGTGGAGTGGAATTTCAGAGATTTTGGGACGGTGATTCATGAGGCGTTAGAATCCTGGGGGCGAGATGAAGTGGCGCGCGCCGCGACGGATGCTGCGGAGATTTACGCGTGGCTTTCCGGTGAATTGGACCGGTTGGTGGTGGGGTGGTTTGGTCAGCGAGTGCCGCTCTCGGTGCGGATCCAAGCGGAGGTCATGCGGCAGCGTTTCGAATGGTTTGCGGCGGTGCAGGTGGAGCAGCGCTTGGAGGGCTGGGAGATCATCGACATCGAGCGCAAGGTGGAAATCCAGCTGGGAGAGACGGTGATATCGATGAAGATCGACCGGATTGACCGGCATGTGGAGACTGGGCGTCTGCGTGTGCTGGATTACAAGACGGGGAAGGTGGATGGCGTGGACAAGGTGCACCGGAAGTCACTTGCTGAGAAGGTCGTCCTGCCAGCGCACTACAGCCGGGAAGATCCGGTGGTGTATGAGGGGGAAGACAGCAAGGGCAAGGCGGTGCTGTTTCGTTGGGAAAATCTTCAGTTGCCCTTGTATGCGGTGGGTCTCGTTGAGCAGGGGGATGTGTT
>JBILPN010000031.1:0-12512 GCA_044373865.1 Luteolibacter sp.
AGGGCGAATTGGTCGCGATTGACGCCAATTCTGGTGGTGAGATCCGGCTTGGTGGGATTGGTGAGCGCGTTGCCGCCAAGCTCCAAGCGCTCACGTCCAAAGAGACGCGCGCCTGCACGCTCGGGCATTTGCAGCGTGGCGGCGCGCCGACATCGCTCGATCGGATTCTCGGGGTGCGCTTCGGGGTGATGGCGGTGAAATTGGCCGAAGAAGGCGCGTTTGGCCGGATGGTCAGTTATCAGTCGTATCATGTCGATTCCGTGCCGATTGAGGAAGCGGTGCACCAGTTGCGTTTGGTCGAGCCGGAAAGTGAGTTGATGCAGGCGGCTAAAGCGGTTGGGATTTGCTTTGGCGATTGAATGTTCATTTTATCCCCCCAACCTTTCAGCACCATGTCCTCAGACCCACTTCTTCAACTGCTCCGCCGCAAAGCCCGTTTTTCCGACAAGGAACTCGCGGATCTTCTTTCTTCTGACCAAGAATCCGTTGCTCGCCAAGTCGCGGCATGGGAGAAGGACAGCACAATTCTCGGTTACCATGCGGTGATTGATCCCGAGGCGGCGGGCGACACGTCGGTTTCTGCGTTTATCGAGGTGAAAGTTACTCCTGAGCGTGGCGGTGGGTTTGACCGCTTGGCCATGCGGGTGGCCCGTTTCGACCAGGTGGTTTCATGCTATCTCGCGAGTGGTGGCTACGACTTGATGGTGGTCGTGGAAGGTGGGGATTTGCGCGAAGTTGCGCGATTTGTGTCAGAGAAATTGAGTTCGTTGGACGGTGTTCTTTCCACGGCAACTCATTTTCGCTTAAAGACTTACAAGGAAAACGGCTTCCTTTTCGAGCGAGACAGCAGCAGCGAGCGCTTGGCGGTTTCCCCGTGAGTTCGAGTTCAGTGGCCAAGCCAGCGCCCCGTGTTATCGCGGCTGATTTCTGCGAGTTCGGCCACGGGCATGCCGAGGATGGCTGCGAATGCCGTGCCGATGGCGGCTAGGTTTGCCGGGTGGTTGTGCCCATTGGCGAGGGGGTGCGAGATGGCTTCTTGCGGGGGAAGCATGTCCGGCGCGTCGGTCTCCAGCAAGATGCGGTCCTTGGGAAGTTGGCGGAAAACCTCGCAGACGGCGGATTTTCTGGCGGTGAGAAAATACCCGGAAAATGAGAAATACGCGCCAAGCCGCAGAAGCCGGCGAGCCACCTCGATGGAGCCGCCAAACGAATGCATGAGGAAGCGCGGCGGCGGCGGAGTCTCGTCGAAGCTTTGGAAAAGCGCCGTCCATGCCTTGAGGCAATGAATCGTGAGGGGCCGATCCATTTCACGGGCCATGCTCACTTGGGCGGTGAAAATCGGCAATTGGACTGCCAGGTGCGGCTGAGAAATCCAGCCATCCAGCCCGCACTCACCGATGCCCGCGGCGGGGTAATTTTTCAGCAGGTTCCGGAGATTTGCCAGCCATTCCGGGCCGGCCGTATGCGCGTGCCATGGGTGGATGCCGAAGGCCGGGACCACGAAATCCGGCTCGGCATCCGCCAAATTTGCCACGTCCAGCCAATCTGCCTCGTGTGTTGCATTGACCACACAGCGGGAAATACCCGCCTGTTTCATGCTTGCGATGCAGGCCGCCCGCTCCCCAAGCCGCGCGTCTTGCAGGTGATTGTGAGCGTCTGTCCAGGGCGTCATCTCAGCGGATTCCGCGTGGCCCGGCTTTTTTGGGGGTGTCGAAGGTCATTTCCGTGATCGAAATCCGGCGGCCACCCTTCTCTGGATCGCAGGTGGCCACTTGCATTTTGCGCAGCGTCCAGACTTGGTCCGAGACTTTCATGATGTCCTCCACTTCGAATTCCTTCACCAATCCGCCATTTTTTGCGTGGCCGCGGATGCGCATGAACGCGCCGAATTTCGTGTGAACCCAGACATAAACCGTCTCGTAGCGGCCGATGCTATCCTTGGGTTTGTCCACGCGGATTTTGTAACAAGGCTGTCCGCCAACGCTTTCCTCCGCCTCCAGCTTCGGGTTTGGCCAATAAAAGAAGCGCAGGGCAAGATCTTCGTAGGTTAAATCCGTGCCAGCGATGGGCTCCACGATCTTTTTTGCGGGGAATTTCAGGGTCTTGCCGTCGATCATTTCAAACAGACTGAAAGTTTCATCCGCGATGCGCGTGTGGAAAATGCGCAGCGGTTGGGAGTCCTCGGTGAACTGAAACTGGATGTCCTCCCCCTTGAGAAACAACGTGATCGGTAGGGTTTTGCCGCCTTTGCGGAGCGTCCCGGTGAGCCCGTGGTCGAGCTTGGCGAGCATCGCCGACATGCGCGCGCCCTCGAGAATTTGTTCGGCGCTGGGGGCTTGGGCCATGGCGGCCGGGCTGGTCAAGCAGGTGGCGGCCAGCGCCAGTGAGGCAAGGATGGAGCGAAAAGTCATTGGGTAAAAAATTGAGGCAATCACGGGCTTGGACAAGCCATGTGGAGAAATCCTTCAAAAAAACGTCACCGACGGCGATGATTTTTTAAAATCTGTTGGTTTGAGGCTTGCTGATCTGGGGGCGCTGCAACTGAATTCCCCGCACCGTTCATTTTCCGCCAATTCGTTGTATGAGTCTTCGCAAGCAGTTATCCGACATTCTCCCGAACTTACTTCCTGGAAACCCTGCTGACTCGATCAAAGGCACGGAGCTCATTCGGCTGACGCGCTTGCAATTGACGGGAAATTACTCGGATGCCTCGCTGCGCTATCATTTCTCGATCATGTCGTGCGATCCCGCATCGGCCATCGCCAAGGTGGAGAAAGGCCAGGGCTACTACCGCCGCAGTGCGCCTCTGCCCGCGCTTTCCAGTGCGCAGGAGTTGGTGGCCATGACGCAGGGGCGCTTGGACGATCTCACCTCGGCAGACCAAGACATGGTGGACGGCGCGATGTTGCGGATCCGCAAGTTTCGTGCGGTGGTGACGCGCTATTTCGAGATCAACGGGCGATTTCCCTTCGCGTTTCGCAAGGCCTTCGGCAAGGAGTCGCCGATTTGCAATTTATGGAAATATCCGGAGCTCGTGTTGGTCGATTGGGAGACTGGCGGGGCGGCGGACGAGGAAATGTCGTTGGATGAGGCGATGCTTGCGTTTAAGCAGCGCTTGGGGATTCCGCCGTTTCGGCTGCATGCGGCGCGTTTGAGAATCCAGCCGTCGCTCCAGACCTTCCGCGAGGATTTCTTCCAGACGCTGGCGGTCTCGATGTGGGCGCAGGGCGGTGAACTCGTTTATGCCGCGCCGATTGAGGACGAGGCGCTGGCGGATAGTTTCCGCCGCCTGTGTGCGAATTTCGGGGTGGGTGTCACCTCGTTTGGGTTGACGGCGGAGGCGCTGGACGAGCTGCCGCGCCCGGCGAATATCCTCAACGCGCACCCTCGCGAGACCGAGGCGATCATGGGGAAACTCGATATTAACCGCATTGCCGCGCCAAAATCGCGGCCGCATCTCGATTGGACCGCGCTCAGTTCGATGCGCCACGAGTCGGAGGAGGCGGAAAATCTTGTGCGTTGGCTGACGCGTTGCATCGACGGTCGGCGTGCAGAAGCCTATAAGCCAGAATGAGTGGTGGTGAGAGTTGGAATTTCCGCAGCGTGGCGGTTGTTGGGTCGGGGGCGGTCGGGCTTTATTACGGCGGGCGCTTGGCGGCGGCCGGCGAGGATGTGCGGTTTTTGCTGCGCTCGGACTACGACGTGATTTCTGAGACTGGGCTGGAAGCGGCGAGTGTCCACGGAGATTTCGCATTGCGGCAGGTGCAGGCGCATCGCAGCAGCGCGGCGATCGGTCCAGTGGACTTGGTGATTGTGGCGTGGAAGGCGACGGCAAATCACCAATTGAACGAAGTTTTGCCGCCGCTGTTGCATCCGGGCACGCAGGTGCTGACCTTGCAAAATGGCTTGGGAAATTGCGAGGCCTTGGCGGAAATCGTCGGTCCGGAGAGGGTCATGGGTGGCCTTTGTTTCGTCTGCATCAACCGCAACGCGCCCGGGCGGATCGACCACTCGGCGGGCGGGCGCGTCACGCTTGGCGAGTGGCGGCCGAGTGGAAATGGCCGCCTTGCAGTGCTGGAGCAGCGATTTGTCGCCGCAGGCATCCAAGGAGTCGCAGTGGAAAATTTGGAGAAATCCCAGTGGGAAAAGCTTGTTTGGAACATCCCATTCAACGGGCTTTCCGTGGCGGAGGGCGGCGTGACGACGGATGTCTTGTTGGCGACCGCCGCTGGCGAGGCGGAATTGCGCGCCTTGATGGCAGAGGTCGTCGGCGCTGGGGCGGCACTTGGGCTTGGCTTGTCCGAGGATTTGATCGAGTTCAACATCAGCCGCACCCGGCCGATGGCTGCATATCGGACTTCAAGCATGATCGATTTTGTGGCGGGGCGCGAGGTGGAGATCGTGCCCATCTGGGAGGAACCGTTGCGCCGCGCGCGGGCGGCGGGCCTCAAAATGCCACACACCGCGGCCTTGCTTGCGCGGATTCACGAAAAAATCAGGCTGCGCGATGAAGCGCGCGCTCCATCACGATCATGAAATTTGGCATTATTGGAACAGGAACGATCGGGCGTTTTCACGCAGAAGCCATCCGAGCGATGAGCGGTGGCACGCTTCACTCCGTCTTCAATCACCGTCTGGAGAGCGCCGCGGCGCTAGCAGCGGAATTCGGTGTGCAAGCGCACTCTGATCTTGCGGAATTTCTCGCCGATCCCGCATTGGAGATCGTCACGATCGCGACTCCCTCAGGGGCGCACCTTGAACCCGCGCTTGCCGCTTTGGCTGCGGGGAAGCATGTGATTTGCGAGAAACCGCTAGAAGTTAGTGTTCACCGCATTGATCAAATGACGGACGCCGCCGCGCGTTCCGGCAAGATGGTGGCGGCGATTTTGAACCGCCGATTCCACCCCGCGATGACCGAGTTCAAGGCGGCCTGTGATGCTGGACGGCTTGGGAAATTGGTTTCAGCTTCCTGTTATGTGAAGTGGTTTCGGAATCAGGCCTACTATGATTCTGCGCCGTGGCGTGGCACTCGCGCGTTGGATGGTGGTGGTGCTTTGATGAACCAGGCGATTCATAGCATCGACGCCTTGCTGCATTTGGCGGGGCCGGTGAAGGCGGTGCAAGCCAGTGTGGCATGCCTTGCCCATGAGCGCATCGAGGTCGAGGATATGGCAGTCGCGTTGTTAGAATTTGCCAGCGGAGCGCGCGGAGTGATCGAGGGCTCCACTTGCAGTTGGTCACAAAACGGGCATCCGGCACGCATTCAACTTTGTGGGACGGAAGGTTCGGTTTTCCTAGCGGATGAGGTTTTAGAGGTTTGGGATTTCAAGCAGGAGCAAGCGCAGGACGCAGCCATCCGTGAGTCATTGGTGCGCGGTGGGCAAGCGGGGATGGGCGCGAACGATCCGAAGGCGATCCAGTTTTTCCAGCATCAGCGGAATTTCGAGGAGATCGTCGCCGCGATTGCCGAGGGCCGCGAGCCTAGGACTTCAGCACGCCAAGCTCGCCAAGCCGTGGCGCTCATTGAGGCGATTTATGAAAGCGCGGCGAGGGGCGGAGAGAAAATTTTCTTGTGATTTGAAGAGCTTCAAAAGAGCAAAGGACCTAGCTAGGTGAAGGTATCGGTTAGCGGCAGTGAGTTTTGCCAAGCTTCAAGTTCGCCAAATCCTTGGTTTAAGGAAATGATAGATTGTAGCAGCGGGCGGCGTTGTCGTGGAGGATGGCTTGTTGTTCATCCGGGCTGAGTTTGTGGATGAAGTTGCGAACGGACTCCGCCCAATTTTGATAAGAGTCGATGCGGAGCAGGCAGACAGGCCAATCGGAACCGAACAGGAGGCGGTCTGGCCCGAAGAGAGCAAGAGCCTCGTCGAAATACGCGCTGAGAGTGGCCTCGTCGAGTTGTGCATCGCGGACTTCGGTGACGAGTCCTGAAATTTTGACACCGAGGATGTTGTCGCGTTTGGCGAGTTCAGCCATGCCGGACTTCCATGCCGGGTCGATTTTCCCCTTGTGGATTTCCGGCTTGGCCAGGTGGTTGACGATGATTCCGAGTTGGGCTTGGCGATCTACCAACTGAATTGCCGTGGGGAGTTGTCGCTGGAAGAGCAAGAGGTCGTAGTGCAAGCCGTATGCCGGCAGGAGCGCAAGGCCATGGTGGAAATCCGCGCGGAGGAAGTATTCATCCGGCTCGGCTTGGAGCACATGGCGGACCGCCTTGAATTTCGGGTGGCTGGAAAGTCGCGCCAGCGCGTGGCCGACGTCCGGGTTGGTGAGAGGGACCCATCCCACGACGCCGCGGATGAGATCCGACTTTTCGGCTAGAGAAAGCAGCCAGTCGGATTCATCCAAGGATTGGCGGGCTTGCACCACCACCGTGGCATCCACTCCGGCGGCACGGCATGCGCTTTCCAACTCGGGCAGGAGTTGATTTTGTGCAAGTGCGGTGCCAGCTGGGATCCAAGGGTATTCCTCGGCCGAGTGGTGCCAAAGGTGGTGGTGTGAATCGATCACAGAAACAGGGGTTTCATGTGGCGCTCCAACAGATTTTCCGTGACGTTTTTAGCGACGACATCCGAGTTATCCTTGAGAGCTTGGATGTAGGTTTCGCCAAGTTGCGCTGCGATCTTGAATCCGACGTGAAGCAGTTGGCGAAGGTCCGCATTGTAGTCCGGGTTGCTGGGATCGTGGCGGAGAGCATCGGTGAACTGTGTGCTGGACCAGCCATTGACCGTCTCGGCGGAAGGAAGCTTGGCGTCGCGGATGTCGATGACCGTGGCGTAGGGTTCGCACAGTGCGGCCTTTTTTTCGAGGGCCTTGGTGTAGATGGTTTTTGCGAGAGCCAGACCGTCGCCGCCCGCTTCTGCGAGTCCGATGATTTCCTCCAGCCAGTTGGTTCCCGCAGTCTTGATGTGAAGTCCGGCGCCGGTGCTTTGGATCGCGCGCTTGATGATTGGATAGATCGAAAACTTGTCCGAGCCCGAGTGGACAGACAGCTTTAGCGCGGGGGGCAGCCCGTAGGTGCGGATGGCGTGGGCGATGACCGCAAGATCGTCGTTGAATTCTTTTTCAAATTGCACCGGGTCACCCACATAATCCACGCCCTTGTTGAAACGTCCGGTGAACTTGGGGGCGATGGTTTGAATCGGGATGTTCTGGTCCGCAATCGCCGCGAGAATGATCAGCATTTCCGGCGGGGTTTGCGGGCTGTCCGTCTCATCCATTGAGACTTCCGTGACGAAATGGTCGGTGCCTCCCTTGGCGGCGACGATGTGTTGATAGATCGCCGCGGCCTTCTGCGTTGCTTTGAGAAACTGGTTGGCAGTTCTCTCGACATCGGCGCGAGTGATTTGGAAGGGTTGGGAAATTCCGTCGATTGCGACGGTTCCGATCAATTCCGGATGGCGGTCGATGAACGCCGCCACGTCTGCGGGATTGGCAGGCTCGCCGATGTCATCCGCGACGTCGAGAGTGAAGAAATCACAGGGAGCGACGAAGCGGTCCACGGTGGCTAGATTGATGTGATCCGCGTCTAGCAGATATTCGCCGGTCCACCCGAGATCCGCGACCGCCTTGTCTGCGGCTTCGCGTGTTTGGATTGGTTCCGAGCCGATGATATTGTGCTCGCGGTTCGACTTGTTCCATACCGGAGTGATGTCGATGCCGAGTTTCTTTGCGGCGATGAAAGCGGCGAGTTGCGCGTGTGCGCCGTTGGCGAAGCGGTCGCCAACGCCGAAGGTGTATTTGGGGCAGGTTTTCATGGTTTTTGCTTTGTTGAGATCAGTGTGATTGGGAAATTTTGGTAGGTGTGCGCATCGTGCCCACGCCGATTTTCGGTTGTTAGTCGCTTAGCTTGGGGCGGTCACCTCGATGATTGCTTTGATTGCGCCGAGAGCGGGGTTGGTGAATTTGTGGAATTCTGTTGGAACCTGATCGATCGAGATGCGGTGCGTGATCCACGGGCTGGTGTTAATTTTCCCGTTGCGGATCAACTCGATGATTCGGGTGAAATCCTCAGGCATTGCATTGCGTGAGGCGAGCAGTGAGAGTTCGCGGCGGTGGAAAACCGGGGCGTGTGGGAAGTGTAGATCCGAGGTCGTGATGCCGACGTAAACGACCCGTCCGGCGAAGGCTGCGTAGTGAAAGCAGTTGGACATCGAGTGCGGATTGCCAGTGGCGTCGATGACGACGTGAGCGAGTTGTTGCGAAGTGATTGCTTCCAATGCGGCGAGGTGAGATCCGTCGTTTTGAAAGAGCAGGGTGTGATGGGTTCCAAGGTGCTTTTGACAGAAGTCGAGTCGGCTTTGGACTTGATCCATCACGATGGTTTTCACGTCCATCAATTTGAGGAATTCCAAACACGCGAGCCCGATGGGACCCGCGCCGATGACCAGCACGGTTTCGCCCGCTTGCGGCTTGCTGCGTTGGACGGCGTGGCAGCCGATGGCGAGTGTTTCGACGAGTGCGAGTTGATCGTAACTCAGATCATTGCCCGGGTGAAGTTTGCGCGCAGGCACGGCGAAGATACCTTTGCGCAGGCCGCCGTTGTTGTGCACACCGATGACCTGAACGCCGGGGCAGCAGTTCACCGCGCCTTGCCGCGAGGTTAGGGTGGTGGGATCGTTGACGTAAGGTTCTAACGAGCATTTGTCACCTGGTTTGAGATGGGTCACATCATTGGCGACGGCCACCACCTCCAGTCCAAGCTCATGACCTGGGGTTCTAGGGTAGGCAAAAAAAGGAAATTTCCCGAGGTGGCATGCGATGTCCGTGCCGCAGATTCCCATGCGGTGGGTGCGGACGAGAGCCTCGCCGGGACCGGGTGATTGGGGTTCTGCTAAGTCCGTCCATTGGATTTCTCCGGGGGCGGTGAATTGGATCGCGCGCATCAATTGTTTTCTGGTAGGCCTTCAAGATGCCCCGAGTTTTTAACTGGGGCGAAGATTTTGAGAACCGCGTTCAGGAGGTCGCGGTCGATGGGTTGTTCCAGCCACTCCGCCCATTTCCGAATGTTGTTAGGATTGGCGGATCCGGCGATGGTGGTGGCGATGGCGGGCAGCTCGCATGAGAACTGGAGTGCGAGTTTTGCGATGTCGGTTCCGGCCTCCGCGCAGAGTTTTGCCGCGGCGCGTGCTGCGGCTTTCACTTCCTCCGGTTCCTTGAGCCAGGCAGGGAGTTCCGCGTTGGTTAGGAGTCTGGCGGAGAAGGGGCCGGCGTTCATCGCGCCGATGTTTTTGGCGGCGAGGCGCGGCAGTAGATCTTCGGAAAACGTCGTGTTTTGCAGCGTGTGTCGATTGTAGGAGAGGACACAGTCGATGGAGTCCTCCACCTGATCGAGCACGGTGTGGAAGGTTTTGAGAGGGTAGCAGGAGAATCCGATGGCGCGGACTTTTCCCTGCTCCTTGAGTTTGATCACGGCAGGCAGAGTTTCCTCCCAGATTTGATTGAGCGGGACAAACTCGACGTCGTGGAGGAGGAGAACGTCCAAGTGGTCGGTGCCGAGGCGTTGGAGAGAAACGTGGAGTGATTCCTCGACTCGCTTGGCGGAGAAATCGAAATGAATATCCGAATACCGGCCGAGCTTGCTGCCTAATCGATAGCAGTCGCGCGGGATGCCTTTCAGCCCCAGTCCGAGCATGATTTCCGACATTCCGCGACCGTAGAAGGGCGAGGTGTCGATGAAATTCATTCCCAAGTCGATGGCGGTGCGTGTGGATTGCATGGCCTCGTCGAGCGTGATGGCGCGGAATTCCGCGCCAAGCGAAGAAGCGCCGAACGACAGGATTGGCAATTCGATGCCGGTTTTGCCAAGAGGGCGAGTTTTCATGTTAGGATAAGTGGCGGATGGCAGAAAGCGTCTGGCGCGCGGCGCTGACCGGGTCGGGCAGGGGGAGAATCTCGGCGGATAGATAGCCCATGAAATTGATTTCTCGGAGTGCGGTTAGGATCGGCGCGAGTGGCGTGTGGCCGAAGCCCATTGCGCGGCGGTTCGAGTCCGCGAGGTGGACGTGGCCGATGCGGTGCGCGGCGTTGCGGAGTGCGGTGGCGATGTCGATTTCCTCGATATTCATGTGGAAGAGATCGGCGAGGAGCAGCACATTTTGCAGGTCGTGAGAGTCGAGGAAATCGGCCGCAGTGGCGAGTTGGTTGAAGAGATTGGTTTCGTAGCGGTTGAGCGGTTCGTAGATGAACGGGACCTTGAAAGATGCGGCGTGTTCGGCGCAGTGGCGGAGTGCGGAGACCAAGTGTTCGGTCGATTCCGGGCCGGTGGTTTGTCCCTGCATTGAGCCGAGGATCGCGGGGGCGTTTAGGCGGCCACCGAACTCGATCATTGAGTCGATGAAAGCGAGTGCGCGTGAGCGGATTTCCGAGTCGGTGGAGGTCAAGCTGAGACCGTGTTGGAGCCAGCCAGCGCCAGTGCCGATGGCAGCGACGGCGATTTGATGCGTGTCGCAGAGTGTTTGGATTTCCTCGGTGCGGATGAAGTTGGGTCCAGGGAGAAACAGTTCCACCGCGTCGAAGCCGAGTTCTGCGGCGGTGGCAAATGCTTGGGGTAGTGGAGAGCGGAAGACGAAAGGCCCATGCAAAGCTTCCGGCACTTGGCAGAGAGTGATGGCAGTTTTCATGAGGGCGAGAAGAGTTCGGACGCGAGGAAGCTACGGGTTTGCTGGGCCAGTGGATACGGAAAAAAGCTAGCTCATTCCCAAGCGGTGACATAAACTGCTACCATGAGCCAGTCGATTCCCAAGGGGACCATTATTCCTCCGCCGGGCCGCCCGAGTTGGGGTGGGGGAGCGGATTTGCCTTTGTTGTATCTCGGGTGGGGGCAGCGCGACTTTGCGAAAGATCCGTTGGCAATGCATTACGACACTGGGACAAACTATTATGTGATTTTGAGTGGTGAAGTGGTGGTGACGACCGAGCTTGGCAGTCAGACGGTGCGCGGGCCGGTGGCGTTTTTGTTTGATCCTTCCTGTGCGTTTGGGATCACGCAGGCGCGGCGCGGCATGGTGGAGATTTTGGTGTGGATTTGGCAGGGCCAGGCAATTTTGCCCGAGTTGCGGCCGGAGTCAGGAGGTTATCGTTTGCTCCAGCAGCTCGCGAAGTCGGTCGATTCCTTGCGGGATTTGCATGCGCGTTGTGGCAATGAAGTGGCCTTGGCGGATGGGCAATTGCCGCGAAGCTTGGCGGCCTTGCGAGAGTTGTTGGAGGTGGAACTTCTGCGTGGCGACCGCATCAGCCCGGCGGAGGATGAAATGCGTTGGAAGCTGGCGAGTGCGTGGATGATGGGAAATCTAGCAATTCACGCGCCTGTGCCGGCCTTGTGTGATTATTTGCGCATGTCGCCGAGCACGCTGCACCGTTTTTTCCATGCACAAACCGGGTTGGCACCCGGAGCTTATTTCCGCAAAGTCAAGATGGCGGAGGCGCGGCGTTTGATCCGCGAGGAAGGCTGGCAAGTCAAGGCTGTGGCCTATCATCTCGGGTATCGGCATGCCAATGACTTGAGCCGCGCCTTGGGCTAGTTGCTGGCCTAGCAAAGCCGGTCGCGGAAGTCTTCGTAGGCAAATTCGCGAAGAACTTCCAAGCTTCCGTCGGCGTGTTGGAGGGCGATGGCTGGGTGCTTGACTCCGTTGAACGTCGTGGTTTTGACCATCGTGTAGTGCGCCATGTCATCGAAAACCAAGGTGTCGCCGACCTTGAGTTCGCGCGGAAAGGTGAAATCTCCGACGACATCGCCAGCGAGGCAGGTGGGGCCACCGAGGCGGTAAGTGAAAGGAGACGGCGTGGCGGTGGGATCGCCGGCGGCATGGTAATTTTCCCCGGGCAGAGTGACCGCGGGTGGCGTGTCTGCGGAGGGCGATGAGTCCACGAGAAAGACGTCCGGGCGGTAAGGCATTTCCATCACATCCGGCATGTGTGCGGTTGCAGAAATGCTGAGGATGGCGAGCCGGTGGCCAGCGGAAGTGAAGACATCCATGACGGTGGCGCGGAGGACGCCGGAGTGGATGGCGATCGCCTCGCCAGGTTCTAGCCAGACGTCCACGGTGTATTTTTCCCTGGCTTCGCGGATGAGGTGGATGAGGCGTTCGCGGTCGTAGAAAGGCTTGGTGATCCAGTGGCCGCCGCCCATGTTGAGGTAGGTGAATTGCGGTGAGCGGAGGAGGTGGCCGAACTTCTCATCGACCGCGTTCAGGGTTTTTTCGAGATCATCGGAATTTTGTTCACAGAGCGTGTGGAAGTGGAGTCCCGAGAGGCCGGTGAGGTCTGCGCCGACGAGTTGTTCGGCGGTGATTCCTAGGCGTGAGCCGGGCACGCAAGGGTCGTAGATCGGAGTTTCCCCGGTTGAGCATTCAGGATTGATGCGGAGGCCGCAGCGCAAATCCCCATTGAGGAAGCGCGGGTGGGCGGTCACTTGGTCGCGAAAGCGGAACCATTGCGAGAGCGAGTTAAAGTCTAGGTGGTCGGTGAATTCACACAGAGCCGCCACGTCCGCCTCATCGTAGGCAGGTGAG
>JBILPN010000451.1:0-3675 GCA_044373865.1 Luteolibacter sp.
GTGAGTGAGATCCGCACCTGCGGTTTGGCGCTTGATCGACCCTGCATGGCCGGGACATGGTCGCCCCGGCCATGAAGGAACTCATCGAAGAACTCGAACGCTGGGGCGCGGATGTGATCTTCGGGCGAGCCAAGGGTTTCCGTGCGGCGTTGATGCGCTTTTTCATGCGCGCGCTTTCCGGGCTGTTCCGGATCCTTGTGCAGCTCCGCATCTGGCGTTACCGCAGCGGCTGGCGCGCCCAACGGCACCTTGGGTCGCAGGTCGTCGCCATCGGCAACATCACGGTTGGCGGAACTGGGAAAACGCCTGTCGTCGAGTTGCTCGCACGCACCCTCCGCGATCGTGGGCGGCAGGTGGCCATCCTTTCGCGCGGCTACAAAAGCAAGAAGCTCAATCACCCACAGAAATGGCAATCGCACGATGGCAAGGCGATCCCAAGTGAGAAGATGCCCAAGGTGGTTTCCACGGGCAAAGCGCTTTTACTCGATTCGCAATACGCGGGTGATGAGCCGTTCATGCTCGCGAAAAACCTCGAGGGCGTGGCGGTGGTGGTGGATAAAAATCGGGTAAAATCCGGGATATTTGCCGTCAAACACCTTGCGGCGGACACCTTGTTGCTCGACGACGGGATGCAGTATCTGGACCTCGCGCATTCGATCGACATCGTGTTGGTGGATTCAGGAGCCCCTTTTGGGACGGAGGCCTTGCTGCCACGCGGAACCTTGCGCGAGCCGCCGAAAAATCTCCGTCGCGCCAGCTACATTCTGATCACCAAATGCAACGGCAGTTCGAACGAGGCGCTCATTTCGCGCATCCGCCGCTACAACCGCACGGCTGAAATCATCGAGTGCACTCACGGGCCGATTCACCTTGAAAATGTCTTCACGCGCGAGCGCCTGCCGCTGGAATATCTAGCGGGAAAGTGGGTCGGTGCCATCAGCGCCATCGCCGTGCCTGAGGCTTTTGAAAGCTCGCTTGAGCGTCTCGGTGCGCGGGTGGAAATTCGCCGTCGCTTTTCTGACCACTATCGCTTTTCACGCAAGGAGGTGGAAAAGTTCATGCAGCGCTGCGTCGAGCGCGACATGGAGCTCATCGTCACCACGGAGAAGGACGCGGTTCGCTTCCCTCATCCGCAATCGATTGACGTGCCAGTCTATTTCCTGCGCATCGAGGTGGAAATTCTCCAAGGTCAGGAAATTTGGAATCGCCTCATTGAGCGGCTATGCAGTCCGCCGCCGGTATTTCAACACGTCCTCCGTCATCGCCACGCCTACCGCCCTTGACGAAGGCACCGGGGTCTCAATGGTCCGGCTTTGCGAAAAAAAGAGACTTGGCACCAAGATTCTGCTCCACGCGAGTGCCTGAAAAGCCCGCGGAAGACGAGCCTTCAAAGCCGTGCTTGCTAGCAAAATGAGATGCTCCGCAAATTCTCGCTTGGTTGACAAGTTGGTGGTGAATCCTCATTCTTCGCGCATGGCAAAGAACCCAAAGCCGCCATCCGCCATGCGACTGCCGGTTTTTCATATTTCCTGCTGGGTGCTGGGCTTGGTGGCGTTTTTACAGCTTTTGATTGGAGGCATGGCTTTGGCGAGGCGTTTTGAGGAGTCGCGCCAAGTGCGAACCGTGATCAAGGAGGTCCCGAAATGGATGGCGGTGCGAGTGCCGCAGCCCGAGCCTGCGAGTGAGGTTTTGCGGCCGGCTCCGGTGGTGTCTCGTCCGCCGGTGGTGTCTCGCCAGGAGGGGCTTGATGAGCCGCTTGATCGGCCGTCGGTTTTGCCAGCTCCCACGCCGTTGGGAGAGCCTGCGGTGGCGGATCCGCGCTCGGAGCGTCTGCTCAGGGAGGCGCGTGTGGCGCGTGTGGCAGGTGATATGATGTTGGCGATTCTGAAGTTGGAAGAAGCGCTTTCGGCCTCACCCGATGATGCGAGCATTCGGTATGAATTGGGAATGGTGCATGAGTTGATGGGAGTGTTTGACACGGCGGCAGCCCATTATGAAAAGGTGTTTCAGATGGGGGTCTCAGGCGCCGGGGCGCTTTATGAAAAGGCCGCAGCGAAGATTCGTGATGGATTTGCCCCGCCGGATGCGATGCACGGCAAGTTGTCGTTGGGGCGTGTCAGGAAATTTGAGAATGCGACCCATGAGGCGGGGCAGCAGGTGATTTTGAGCATTCCGGTGCAGAAGGCCCCGGGGGAGGAGATCGATGTGGGAGAAATTTCCGTTTCGGTGATTCTTTTCAATCGGACCTCACGAGGGGAAATTCAGCAGTTGCAGCCACAAGAGCAATCTTGGGCAAGCGAGCAGTGGGTTTCTGAACCTTGCGACTGGGCAGATGGCGAGGAAACCTTGCGTTTGAATTATGTCATTCCGAAGCAGGATGACCAGACGACGCATCTGTTTGGGGGGCGGAGTTATTATGGTCAGGTGGTGTCGCTTCTTTATGGTGAGCAGGTGCTTGACGTGCAGGCATGGCCGCCGGCCTTGGCGGCAAGGATTTCTCAGGTGCGGTCAGATGGGATGGGCGGTGACCCCTTGCTGCCAGACTTTCAGGATACCTTGCCCATGGATTTCGACTCCAATCTCGGAGTTCTTCCGCCCTTGGACCAAGAATGACAATTCGCCGGGGGCCTTGTGAAATTTTGCCGATCATCCACGCAACATGACTTCTGTTTCCGCATCTGAAGAGCGCCGTTTGGGCGAATACCGACTGAAAGAGCTTTTGGGCGAGACTCGTCTTTCGCGCTCGTGGTTGGCCGAGCAAGTTTCCATCTCAAGGATGGTGGTGGTGGATGAGTTGTGCGCGGTGGATGGGCAGGAGCGCGAGGTATTTTTGGCGGATGTGCGAGCGAAGGCCGCGGTGGATCACCCGATGGTCGGCTCGGTTTATGAGGCGGTATCCGAGCCGGGTTTGTGTTTTTATGCCCATGAGCTCTTGCCGGGGACGACCTTGCTGGAGCGTCAAAAAGCGGGGGCGCGGATGTCGCCTGCAAGTTTGGTCGAGTTGCTGCGACAGCTTGCGGAGGCACAGATTCAGCAGGAATCCTTAGGGCATGCCAGCTCAGCACTGGATTTGGATGCCATTCATTTGGACAGCCAGGGAGTGGTCCGCCTGAAAAATTTGGCAATTGCCGGGGAGCGCGCAGTTGAGCAGTCCGCGCGTGACATCGTGCAACTCGGGAGCCGAATTCCCGAGTTGGTTGAGTTGGTTGAGTTGGCGCAAGCCGGGAGCACTCGTTTGCTGACGCTGTGCGGCTGGATGCGGGGGGAGGGCTTGGACGAGCCGATTTCTTGGCAGCAGGTGATGGATTTTTGTGCGCAAATTGAGCAGCAGCTAGCCGATGTTGCCGCCGTGGCGAGTTCGCCACCGCGAGATGCTGGCAGAGCGAGGAAGCGGCCTGTTTTGGTGATTTCTGCGGCGAGCGCAGTGCTTTTGGTGGGACTGGGTGTGGTGGCAATTCAGCTCCGGCCGGAGTCCGAGCCGCCGGTGTTGCGGGCGGTTTTACCCGAGGCCGTGGCGGTGGCGGCGGGTGAGTATGCGACGCCGGATGGAGCGAGTGCGCGCACGGCTGGCTTCAAGATCGCTGCGACTGAGGTGACGATCGGTCAATACGCCGAGTTTTTGGAGATTTTAGAGACCCTGTCGCAAGAGGGGCATGAGAAAATTTTCGACCATGC
>JBILPN010000048.1:0-11078 GCA_044373865.1 Luteolibacter sp.
TATGGCAGCGGCGCATTTCTCCTCGCAGGCGCAGAAATCATCCGCCTGCTTGACCCGTCGAAACGCCGCACGGACCTCGCCTCGTTTCAAGGCGTAAAACTCCCAACAGCCCTGATCCGCTCCAGCCCGCGCACTCTCGCACGCTTCGTTCCCGAGCGCCTCGACGACTTCGCCTGGGAAAACGACCTTGTCGCCTTCCGCACCTACGGCCCAGCTCTCCGCCCCGGCCCAGAAAACAGCGGCATCGACTGCTGGTTCAAGCGTGTCCCCTACCCCGTCATGGATAAATGGTACATCGAGGACCGCACACGCCTCCCCTACGGCAAAATCCCGAAACCCTATCATGACGACCAAGGCGAGGGCTACGACCTCTACAAAGTCGGAAATACCCGCGGTTGTGGCGGCATTTCCGCTTGGGCTGACGGAAAACTCTACAATTCCGACACTTTTGTCGCGCAACGCGTTCTCGAAAATTCACCCCAGCGCGTCGTCTTCGAGCTCGACTACGCAAGCGACTTCCAAGGCAAAACTCTCCGCGAAACCAAGCGCATCACCCTGATCATGGGCCAACACTTCTTCCAGGCCGACTCGCGGTTCACCATCGACGGCAAGGCTGCGGAAGTCGACGTCGCCATCGGGCTCATGCCCCAAGTCGCCGGAACAAACGCCAATTTCTCGCCTGAATCCGGCATCATGTCTCTTTGGGAAACCATGGATGGACTCGGTGTCGGCACGGGTGTTGTCATCGACCCGGCTCGTGTCGTGAAGATGCTCAACCACACGGATGCCGATGGCCAAACGCAAGCGCTATGCCTCGCGCGCACCGATGCAAGCGGCCACATCCGCTGGTTCTCCGGCTTTGGCTGGGAAGGCCGCGGCATCATCACACAAGCTGCCGAGTGGAATAAGCACCTGGCCCAATTCGCCGGAAAATTCGCCAAAACACCGTATTTGGACCACTCTGGCGATGCATCGTTCAAGACGCACACCCTGCCAATTCCCGCCGCAGCCGCGAAGTAATTGCGAGCATTCGGCCACTGAGCCGGCTTGCAGAAACAAGCCGGTGATTTGCCAAAGCCTCCAAGATGCCGCCGCGCAGATCCTTAAGATATTTTAACCAATTCCGAAATTCCTCAAGATTCTGCTTGGCATTTTACGGCGAATCTTGCAATTTCCGCGCCCGCCCGGTTCCCGGGCAAATGCAATAGACGCTTTACATCATGTCCGTATCCATCCGACTCAACCGCAAGGGCACCAAAGACCGCCCTTACTATAAAATTGTTGCCGTTGACAGCCGCAAGCGTCGCGACGGACGTTACATCGAACAAGTTGGCACCTACGACCCATTGGTTGAGGGCACCAACTACACCATCGACCTCGCGATCGCCGATAAGTGGCTCGCTGTTGGTGCAAAGCCTTCCGAGACTGTGAACAGCATCATTCGCAAAGCACGCACCGCTGCTGCCAAGGCTTGATCTGACGTCACATTCTCGAACGTCTCAAAAATTTCAAACAACCGCGATTCTCTTAAGTTTCGCGGTTGTTTTTTCGTGTCTGGGCATCATCTCTGCATACGGCGACAGGAAAAATCATGAATTCGGGTTCTCCCATCCCCTTCGAGAGCTTCATGGCCCAGGCTCTCTACGATCCACGACGCGGCTACTATTCCCGCAGGATCACCGGCGTCGGCAGAAGTGGCGACTTCACCACCGCGCCAATGCTCTCTGAGGTGCCTGCCCGCGCAATCGCCGCTTGGGCCGCCCGAGCCCTGCGTGAAACCTCCTGCCGAGACCTGATCGAAATCGGTCCTGGAGAAGGACGCCTCGCCGCATCGACCCTCAAGCACCTGCCTTGGAAAACCCGCTTGAAGACCCGCCTTCACTTGGTGGAAACCTCATCACCGCTCGCAGAACTGCAACGCAAGCGGCTTGGATCACGCGCGACATGGCATCCGGATGTCTTGTCCGCGCTCCACGCCTGCAAGGGCCACGCCGTGATTTTCTCCAATGAATTGGTGGACGCATACCCCGTGCGACGCTTTCAGAAAACTTCGGCTGGCTGGCAGGAATTCGCAGTCCACTTCGATGAAAACTGCAATGCACACGAGTCGCTTCTCCCGCTGGCAACTCTTCCCGAATCGTCCGCATTCAGTAAAAATCATGCCCTTGGCCAAGTCGTTGAGGTCCACGAGTCCTACCACCGAGAACTGCGCGGTTGGCTTCCGTCATGGCGCGCAGGGCGCATGCTCACCATCGACTACGGCACAACCGCGGACTCGCTCTACCAACGGCGCCCCGCAGGCACCATCCGTGCCTATCTCCTCCAACAGCGGCTCGAAGGCGCGGCCATCTACCACAATCCCGGCCGCCAAGACCTCACGGCCGATGTGAATTTTACCGATCTTCAAAGCTGGAGTGCCCCGTGGGTCTCCACTCAGCAACTCCGCAGCTTGCGCGAGTTTATCCAAGAATTCTCACCCGCAACAGGCAGCTCCATTCTCGCGGACCCTGCCGGTGCCGGTGAAGCATTTCTCGTTCTTGATCAATGTGTTGCAAATCACCCCAACAAAACGAGCCACTCCTCTCAGAGCGGCTCGTAATGTTCTCAAATGACCTCGAAAGGTCGTAGCGAGGATTCGAAATTATTCAGCAGCAGCCTCAGGAGCCTCAACTGCTGGAGCGGTCGCCTCAGTCACTTCAGGTGCCGCCGTATCAAGCACGGCATCAACTTGGGTTTCCTCTGCGGCAGCCTTCTTCGCTAGCTTCTTGGCTGGCGCCTTTTTCGCGACGGCCTTTTTTGCAGGTGCCTTTTTCGCACCTTCAGCCTTCTTGATGGAGGGTCTTTGGGCGATGCCGCCGAGCTTTGCCTGTTCCTTCTTGCGCTTCAAATAATCGGCGCGGCGACGGCGTTTGATGATCTTTTTCGATTGTTGTCCCATGGTTGGTAGCCCTTTGCGTAAGGGCTTCAGCCCGCCGGATCAAGAGGAAATCGCACGAGACTTTGCAGTTCTGTCGTTTCGCATTCGACATTGCCCCATTTCCCGGCAGAGATTCCCGCCCCATGGCAGGCATTATCATCGCTCCAAGAGCACGCATTTTTCACGGACACGAGTGGGTTTACGCCACTGAAATCAAGAAATCCTTCGGCGATCCACAGCCCGGCGATGTCGTAACTCTCAAGGATTTTCGCGATCGCCCACTCGGCTCGGCAATTTACAATCCCCTGTCACAAATCGTCGCGCGCCGCTTCTCACGCCGCCGCCAAGACCTCGATCTCGACTTTTTCATCCGCCGCATCGGCCAAGCGATCGAGCTCCGGAAGCGCTCACACATCGACGAAACTCTGGCCCGCCTCGTCTGGTCTGAGTCGGATGGCCTGCCCGGCCTGATTGTGGACCGCTATGGCGACCACCTCTCGGTGCAAACGCTCACCCTCGCCATGGATTTGCGAAAGGAACTCATCCGCGACGCGCTGATTTCCCTGCTTGCACCGGCCTCCATCATTCTCCGGAACGACTCCCCCTACCGCAAAGCGGAGGGCATGGAGCCCGGCATCGAGATGCTCCACGGCGAGAATCCCGGGCCATTCATCGTCCATGCCAACGGACTGGCGTTTGAGGTCGATCTATTCGACGGGCAGAAAACCGGACTCTACTTGGACCAACTTCAAGCCCACGCGGAAGTGGCCGCCTTGGCGAAGGGCAAGCGCGTGCTCGACTGCTTCACCAACCAAGGTGGCTTCGCCCTCGCCTGCGCGAAAGCCGGGGCCGCCAAGGTGACCGCGGTCGATGTCTCGGCGAGCGCCTGCGAGGCCGCACGCAAAAACGCGAAACTCAACGATGTCGAAATCGAGGTCCTCGAGCACAATGTCTTCGATTTCCTCAAACACGCAAAACCGGAATACGACTTGATCATCCTGGATCCACCCAGTTTCACCCGCAACAAAAAGACGCTGGTGGACGCCATGCGCGGCTACAAGGAGATCCATCTGCGCTCTCTCAAGCTGCTGGAAAAAGGCGGTTTGCTCTCCACCTTCTGTTGTTCGTATCACGCGTCACGCGAGCTTTTCCTCGAAAATCTCGTGGATGCGTCGGTCGATGCCAAGAAGTCGGCACGCTTGGTGATGAACCACTCGCAGCGCGCAGATCACCCGATCCTGATTTCGATCCCGGAAACCGGTTACCTCAAGGGGCTAACCGTTGAGGTCATCGCCACCCGCTAAGCGTTTATCCGCTAACGAGTGCTTCGCAGCTTGCCCCGGGCGGGCACATCATGTTTCCTCCCCGCGGGCATGCTGCTTGCTCCCGCCCTCACCACACTTCCCATGTCACGCAAATCCAAGATCATCATCACCCTAGGCCCTGCAACGGAATCTGAAGAAATGATCGGTCGCCTGATCGACGCAGGCACCAATGTTTTCCGACTGAACATGAGCCATGCGAAGCACGAGTGGGCCGCTGAAATGACTCAACGCGTGCGCCGCCAATCCGACGCGCGCCGGGCGCACATCGCGGTGCTTTTTGACCTCACCGGCCCCTCGATCCGCACGGGAGACTTGGAGAAACCTTACGATTTGCTGGAAGGCGACATCGTGGAATTCCGGAAATTCAATGTGGATCCAAGCGTTCCAATCTCCACGACGGTCAATTACGACGGACTGATGGGTGACGTCGCCGTGGGCAACACGCTGGTCGTGGACAACGGCGCACTTCTCATGCGCATCGACGTGGTCGAGGCGGACCGGATTCTGTGTTACGTGAAAACTCCAGGCTCCATGGGCTCGCGCCGCCACATCAACCTCCCCGGTGTCCGCCTCAATCTCCCGGCCCTCACGGAAAAAGACCGCAAGGATCTCTCGCTCGCCGTCGAGTGCGGCGCGGATTACATCGCAGGCTCGTTCGTGCGGGATGCCGCTCACGTCCACGAACTGCGCGAGGCGATGGAAGCCATGGAAGGCGAGGCGCAAATCGTCGCCAAGGTCGAGGACCAAGAGGCGATTCGCAACATCGACGCCATCATTCACGCGGCGGATGTGATCATGGTCGCACGTGGCGACTTGGGCACAGAGGTCGAGTTTGAAGAACTCCCAATCCTCCAACGCCGGATCGTCAAACGCTGCCATGAACTCGGCACTCGCGTAATCGTGGCAACCCAGCTTTTGGAATCGATGATTCTCAACCCCACTCCGACCCGTGCGGAGGTCACCGACGTGATGAACGCAGCCTATGAGGAGGCGGATTGCCTGATGCTGTCTGGCGAAACCTCGGTCGGTCGCTACCCAGAGCGCTGCGTCGAGGCGCTGGTGCGGATTTCCTCTCGCATCGAGCGCTCCGGCGGCCATGGCTTCGGCCAAAATGTGCTGCTGCGCGATGAACGGCAAAAAACCGCGCGAGCCGCCGTCACCCTTGCAGACTCGCTGCCAGACGCGCGCTTGGTCGTGCTGACCCGCCGTGGCTTGCTCGCAAACCACGTGGCAATGCTGCGTCCGCGCACCTCGGGATTTTACGCCTTCACGCCCACCGAACGAGTGTGCCGCCAGCTCTCGCTGAGCCGTGGAGTCCGCGGCTTCAAGCTGCCTTTCGCCTCAAACATCGAGGAAACCATCCAACGCGTCACCGAACTCCTGCGCAAGGAGGGCTTGGTCCGGTCGGGCACTCCCCTGGTCATCGTCTCGGACATCCTCTCCGACCACTTCGCGGCCAACTCGATTTTGCTCCACCACGCGTAGTCCCTGCCCAAGTGGCCCGTCAGGCTCAAGCAAGCGCCACGGCATTCAACCGTGTCAATGCTTGCGGCCTCCCGGGACGGAAAGCAGTTCTTTCAAACGGCTTGCCGCAATCCGTCCGATCGCGATGGGTTCTTCCAAACCTTCGAAAAATAGCAGCGTCCGATCGCGGCTCTGCCATTCCGTGGCGCGGAGCTTTCGGAAATGAATGATCAACGAGCGCCCGAGGCGGTAAAATTCCGCGATCGGCAAATGCTCATCCCAGTCGGTGATGGTTCGTTTCACCAGCAGGGACGGCCTTCCCACCAACTGCAAGCGGGAGTAATTCTGTTCGGCGTCAATCCACAGAATTTCATCAAACGAAACCCACTCTTCCGGCTTTCCATAGAGGCCCGGAATCATGACTTTGCCTGGAATACTTAAAATTGGCGAATTTCCCCCCTGCTCTTGCACACTCGTCGGCGCGAAAACACGCCTCATCCGCTCAATCGTCACTTCGAGCCGCTTCCGCTCCACCGGCTTTAACAAGTAATCCAGCGCTCCAATTTCAAAGGCACTCAAGCTGTAGTCTTCGTATCCAGTCACGAATACGACCCGCGTCTTTGGCGACAAATGCTGGATCAATGAAATCCCGGAATCCCGCGGCATCTTGATGTCCAGAAACACCAAGTCCGGCGTCTCGCTCGCAAGCCACTGAATCGCCTCTGCCACGCTGGTCGCCAAGCCGGCAATCCGCACATCCGGGAAGGTGGAAAGAAGGTCGGACAAGCGGCGGTTCGCAGCGGCTTCATCATCCACAAGAAGAACTTCGATCATGATCGGCGGTAGGGTTCAATGGCTTTGGTAAAATCATCGGATTCACGAATCAGCGGCATGTCGATTGTCACCACCACCGTTCCTCCAACTTCGCTGACGTTCATGCTGGCATTCCCGGAAAAAAGCAGGTCCAGGCGGTGCCGTAAATTCCGAATCCCTATCCCCGGTGATTTGCCGCTTTCATGGGGGATCCACGAACCAGTATTAGAAACCACCACGATCGTCCGCGCGTCGCTACAACGCGCGGTCACTCGCACCCGCAAAACCTGATCCTCCGCACCAACACCGTAGTTGAACGCGTTCTCCAATAAAGGCTGCACCAGCATCGGCGGCACGAGGACTTCACGCGCCGCAGTTTCACACTCAATCCCACAAACCAAGCCGTCACCAAAGCGAATTTGCTGCACAATCAAATACTTCTCCAACGACCCCAATTCACGCGCCAAGGGCTCCAATGGTCGCGCATCTTGCAAAGAAAATCGCAAATACTCGGCTAAGGAATGCGTGATTTCCTCTACCTCATCGGGATCATGCCGACTCGCTAATACAGCATTCAGCGCATTGAACAGGAAATGGGGATTCATCTGCGCCTGCATCCGCTTCATCTCACTTTGCAGAACCGCCTTCTCCGCACGCACTTCCCTGATGCGCAATGCATAGTAATCTTCCAACAAATAAAACCCAAAGTAAACGATCGACCAAATACCTAACAAAACCATCCGCAAGATGAACATACCACCAACGGCTTCAAGCGGAAAAGCCCGCATCACTGCGATCAGGCGGACGAAAACCAGCGTCTCAATCAAGGAAATGACAAAAGAAGCTGCCGCAGCGAATACCAAAATCTTCACCATCGAATACCGCTTGCGCCACATGAACCGATACCCATAGCGGAGGCCGGTGGTGATTAAAAATCCGCACGCTGACCGCTGAATCATCAGCTGACGCAAATCCAGCAAATCGGCCAGCTCCGGCTGAGAACTCGTCACCCGAGTCATTACCGAATAGCACAAAACCACCAGCGCCCAAAAAACAAAATTCAAGAGCCAAAACAAGATTTCTCGCCGCACTCCGGTGATCAGCAAACCCGCATGAGGCCCCTCATTCACCGAGTCTGCTAAGCTTAAAATTTCCGCTCTCGGCGACAGACGATCCATGGCGGCCACGATGAGGCTGGCAGGAAGAAGAGGTCAAGACCCGGAAATGCATTCCTGCGGATCTTGAACCCCCAGCCCGGTTCGTCACGGAATTTGCCCGCTTCGTCAATTACCCGGACTTTGAAGGTGGGATTGTTTTGACCATTTTAGCCCTAAATTTAAAAAACAAAACGTCCTTGCGCCACTGACAAGCCTCAGGTCGGTCGCCCGGACAAAGCCCCGTTTTCCATGATCTACCACTCACTGTCGCGTCGTTTGTTGCAACTCGCCACGATTACCGGAATCGCGGCGCTCCTCCACGAACACGTGTGGTCTTTCCCCCCTGCACCTTTTTACAGCCTCTATGGAACGGTCCGCGATCAGGTCGGCCAGACGGTCACCGCCGAGGGCGCGCTTGTGATCCTGCTCAAGGGCGGGGTGGAGGTCGGCCGCACGCCGATCACTTCCAACCAACTCGATCAAAGCTACGAGCTCAACATACGAATCGACCAGAACCGCAGCGGCACCACCTTGTACTCCGAAAAGGCGATCGCCGCTGGCGGGCTTTTCAGCATGGTGGTCTCGATGAACGGCGAGTTGTTCTACCCGATCGAAGTCTCGGGAAACCTTACGGCAGGCAAAGGCGGCGAACGCGTGAGACTCGACCTGACGCTCGGCGAGGACAAGGACAAGGACGGCTTGCCGGATGTCTGGGAAGCGTGGCAGCTCTATCAGGCGGGTTACTACCCCGGTGAAAACGGCGAGTGGGATCTCACTCTGATCAACAGGGACGGCGACTTCGACGGTGACGGCCAGAGCAACTGGCTGGAATACCTCGCGGGCACCTTTGCCGGCGACGCGACCGAGAACTTCGGGCTGACGATCAAGGAAAAGCTCGAGGATAGCGTCAGGTTCGAGTTCTACGGCATCACTGGCAAGGTTTACACCATCGAGAGCACGCTCGACATGAAGACTTGGACGCGGGTGCCGTTCGCAGTGGGCGCTCCGGGCACTGGCAACAGCGCGCACCAGGCCAGCGATGTCGGCATCGTCTCCGCCTTCACCGCACCGCGTGGAAGCACCGCAGAATTCTACCGCCTCTCCGTCCGATGAAATTCTTTCTCTTTGCTCTCGTTTCATTTCTCACCGCTTTCACGGCCCACGCCCAGTGGAAAACCACGACTTACGCGCTCAAAGGCGGATGGAACGCGATCTATCTCAATGGTGATGCTCCACAGGATACTCTGGAAAATCTCCTGCCTGCCGGTGTCATCGAAGTTTGGCGCTGGAATACCAACCCGACGCAGACTCAGTTCGCTCAATCCCCTTTGATTCCTTCCGCGGGAACGCCCGACTGGAGTGTTTGGAAGCGGGGCTTGCCCTTAGAGAGTTCGCTCTCACAACTGTTTGGCCAATCGGCGTATTTGGTCCGTTGTTCGGGAAATGCGACAAACTCTTATTCGGTCTCGCTAAAGCAATCCCTGCGGATGCCCGCGAGTTCATGGGTGCGAAACGGCGCAAACCTGCTGGGGTTTCCATCTTTCAAGAACGGTTCCACCTTTCCGACATTTGCCAGCTACTTCGCCACGTTTCCTGCGGCGATCGCTTCTAACGCGAAAGTTTTCAAATATGTGGGCGGCGACCTCGGTGCGGGAAATCCACTGCAAGTTTTCTCCCCTAGCAGTGAGCGGCTGGATGCCACCCAAGCTTACTGGTTCTCCGCTGAGGTGGCGGGAAATTTCGTAGCACCATTCGAGATCAGCTCCGACACCGCGAATGGTCTGAGCTTCGGCCGCAGTGGATCAATCATCACCGTGCGCATCCGGAATCGGACTGCCGCTGCGGTTACTTTGACGTTTACCCCGGAGGCAAGCGAGGCGGCTCCTGCCGGCCAAACGGAAGTGGTCGGGATGGTTCCACTCACCCGCCGGACCTTCAATGCAGTTTCCCTGCAATGGACCGAGACTGCGTTTTCCAATCCATTCACCGAGGCAATCGGCCCGAACAGTTCGCTGGAAATGAGTTTCGGAATCTATCGGGCTGCGGCAGCCATGAGTTCGGCTGCGGCGGATGCGCTCTTCTCCTCCTTTGTGCGTGTCACCGACAGCGCGAACTTGATGGACGTGCGAATCCCCGCCACGGCCAGGAAATCCTCGCTGGCGGGGCTTTGGATTGGCGATGTCTCGTTGACGAATGTCTCAAACAAGGTCTCGAATGCCGCGCAAGCCACTGCGTCTGTGACGGGGGGCGAGCTTGTCGGTCTGTCCGTGGTGGGTTCCGGGGGCTTTGGTTATACAGATCCTCCCCTTGTCACGATCGCGCCGCCTCATGCGAATGCAAATTTGACGGCATCCGCCGTGGCCGCTCTCTCAGGGGCGGGAACCTTGTCATCCGTGAGCGTGACGAGTCCGGGTAATGGATATGTCAACGCACCTGAAGTTTCAATCGCAAGTCCACCGCCAAGTGTGAATGCAAGCGCTACAGCCGCCACCAGCGATGGCACGGTCTCAACAATCACACCCGTCATCACAGGGACAAATTACACAACGCCTCCTGAAGTCACCATCGCTCCCCCTGAGGAATCCGTCCAAGCGGCGGCGGTGGCTGGCGTGGCGGGTGGTCAAGTCACCAGCATCGTGGTGCAGAAAGTCGGTTACTATTATCCCAGCGTGCCCAACGTCACTCTATCGGAGCCACCGGCATCCGTTACGGCCACCGCAAGCGCGAGTATATCTAACTCAACGGGCGCGCTCTCAGCACTCACCGTTTTGGGAGGTGGCAGTTATTACACAAGTCCTCCGACGGTGACCTTCTCGTCACCCACCCGCATCACCGCCACCGCGACCGCAGAGGTGGCCAACGGCTCAGTCACGTCGATCACCCCGCAGCTACCCGGAGGATGGTATCCATCAAGTTCACTTCCTACGGTCACAGTAGCCGCGCCTCCATCCAGCGTCACAGCGCTTGGCACCGCTACCCGGTCGGGCAGTTCAATCACCCAAATTACGATCAACAACCCTGGTGGTTACTACACCACGGCACCAACAGTCACGTTCTCCGGCTCGGGCGGCGCGACTGCCGTCGCAACGATCAGTGCCGGGATTGTGACTAAAGTTACAATCACCAATGCAGGAAACTATACAAGCACCCCGACCGTTACCTTCAGCGCCCCGCCGACCGCAGTTAGAGCGACCGCAAACGCCGGGGCTTGGTCGGAAGGCGGCGTCAATGGCTACACCATCGTCAACCCAGGAAAAGGATATTTCAGCGCGCCCACCGTCACCGTCGCAGTTCCGCCTGTAGGAAGCGTGCCCACCGCCACCGCTTCTGTTGAAAATGGTGCTGTCACCCAACTCGCAATTGTAAGTCCGGGTAGCGGCTACCTCACGGCTCCAACCCTCA